>DASQWJ010000086.1:0-5016 GCA_035640315.1 Nitrososphaeraceae archaeon | reverse complement strand
ACAGGTTTTGGTCATGAAGACTTTACCTTCTCTTTCAAAAACTTCAGCGTCAAGAATCATGTTGCAATCTGGACAGATACTCTGAGTAAATCGTATAGTTCTCTTCTCTGTGTTAACTTTATTTACGGTACGGTTAGATATTTGTATTAATTCCACTTAATCTCACCTAGGTATTCATGTCGACTTTGTATATTTCCTATATAAATATAATGTAACTAATAATATGGTGATTAGTTTGGTTTTACTAGGGGATTAGGCAGGTACATCTAGAATATATACTATGTTCCTGTTATCGTGTCTTACCTTTATTATGAGTTTATCTGATAAGACCAAAAAAGCAATGGAAGAGATAGGTTTAGGGAGTTACGAAATAAAAGTCTACATTTCATTGCTAGAAAACGGGTCGATGACAGCTTCTGAGATTAGTAAGAAATCAAATGTGCCATATTCCAAAATATATGAAGTTCTAAATTCTCTAGAAGAAAGAGGCTGGATAGAATCTAATAGTTCCAGACCGCAGAAATTTTTTCCAAATTCACCTCAAACAGCAACAGAAACAACCAGGACTTTGATTGAAAAAAAGATGGATTCAAACAATGAAGCTATAATCCAAGAATTAATGCCCATCTACGAGAAAACTGGAATTAAAGAAAGACCAGAGATATGGGTGGTGATGGGCTTGTATAATATCGCAAGTAAAGTTCAAGAAATCATTCAGAACTGTAAGAAGGAATTACTTGTTGCATTACCCCAGGGTGCAGAAAACATCGTGGGTATAATTCAAGCGACTTTGAGAACATTATCGGAGAAAGGTGTAAAAATTGCAGTCCTTGTTTCAGACAATACAAGTAACGAAACAATCCTAACGATTTCAAGAGTAGCTGAGGTTAGAGTTAAAAACAATATGTTCGGAGGGGGTGTCATTGGTGATATCAACCAGGTAATGATATTGCTTGGTAGTGGAAGAAATGAAAAAGGTACTGTAGAACCAATCGCAATCTGGGCCAACCATATTGGCTTGGCAGGATTTGCGAAGGAATATTTCAGGTATTTATGGTCGGATGCTAGTTCAAAATAGCTTCTACAATCTGGCATAATTCTCCACTAATACAATCTAATTTTTAAGTCTCTACAAGCCTAGTAGAAAAGGACAAACAATGACGGAATAGCCCTACTGAAGACAATATGAAGTAGATCTTGAGTTAGGAGTTTGTCCTCCGTAAATTTATCAATTTTATTCTCTAGTAACATACAAAAGAATGAGCCATATTTCTGAGAAGGATTAAGTGTTCAATCCATGTCAGAAACTTGGTGAACTACCTCCGATTAAAAACGGAGGCTTCTTTTCTCATCAATGTGTTCCTGTCTACACTAGGAAAAGTTCTGGGCATGTCCACGGTTTGCCCCTAGATTAGATGCTTGACCTAATCCCCGTTTAGCAATATTGTAAGCAGCGTTCCTATCAGCGTTATCTTCACCGCAAGTCTGACATTGAAACAATCCTTGTATTTTTCTTGTGCCTTTTTGACAACAAATCTTGCAATATTGAGATGTCCATGCTTCTGAAACCTCAATCACTTTGATTCCTGCAAGTGCTGCCTTGTATTTGATATATTGTGCAAGTTTGTAGTATGGAAATCCTGCAAGTTTCCTGTTGAATTTTCTTCCCATGGTGTTTTGTTTTTTCTTACGCAGATGTTTGATGTCACCTAATACTATCAAAGCATTTGTTTCTATTGCTCTATTCACAATATCTCTACTTACATTATGAATTATGTCATTAGTTATTCGTCTCTCTCTACTAGCTATTTTTCTGATTGTATCAATTGCTTTCTTTATTCCTAACTTTCTTCTCAGCCAAAAGTAATGCCCCCTGACATGGTTCAGACTATTTCCGTAAAACACAGTTTTACCTGTTGCCAATTCAATGGAAGTGGCAATATGTCTTATCCCCATATCAACTCCTATTACATTCTGATACTCTGTTTTTTCAGGAATCTCTTTTTCTACAACAACGTCTAGAAACCAACGAGTAACTCTTTTGTATAGTTTAGATTCACATATTTTCGCATCTTTTGGTATGGGTTCGTATGGTCTTATTATTCCAATCCATAGTCCACCTCTAACTGTCTTTACTGGTATTCTACACCAATATTCAGCAACTGTATCTGGATCATGTTTTATTCTTATCAAATCGTTTCGTATAGACAATGGATATTTTTTACCAGTATTTACGACTTTATAGAACCTGTCAGCCTGTTGTTTGTTTGCAGAATACAATCCTAAATCTTGTTTTGTCTGTAAGTAATGTTGTAGTTTATCATATTCCTGTTGTAATGCCATTAATTTAGTATCAGTCAGGTTTTGTATCCCTTTGCAATGATAACATTTCTTGACTGTTTGGCACTAAGTTAATTCCAATAGGTCAGAGCATATATTGATTATGGGTAAAAGTAATTCGGTTCAGCAATTTACAATATTAATTATCATTTTGTTTGGTGTCCAAATAGAAAATCAGTTCTGACAGGTAAAATTATAGTTTCTTGAAGCTATCCACAATAGCAAACTAAAGGATATAAAATTATTGAATTAAAGGTAATGCCAGACCATTCATTTGTCTGTGGAATCTAACCCTTTTGATTCTCCAATTTCTTTGATTAATCTTCAAGGGTGTAACTAGTTTAAGATAAGTTCATTCAAACGTTTTCCTGAATTGTCAAGACGATTGTGACGTGTTCTTTGGTCATCCTCATATCATGCTGGAACAGCAGGTATTGTTTCTAATTGATTGAAAAATACATTCATTCAAGAACAAGAGCGGCATTCATCCACTGGTTAAAACCAGCTGTCTTTTGCCGACATTCATATAAATAACAACGAATCCTATGATGACATTGGTCTTAATAGAAGCTGCTTGCTCTCTGGAAAGTTTCAGGAGGTTCATAATCATAAGCACATGTAGATCGTTTATACCCGAAAGTTACATGCATGACTTCGAAATATTTCCTGAACGCGAGGAAGGTCCGGGAGCAATTTACATAGAGGCAGCCGATAAGGTAACTCTTAAGAAGATTCGCGAAATGACTTTTGTAAATGCCAAAGAAGTACTTGGTATTATCTATTCTTCAAAAACTGGAAATACGCAACTTAAATGGAGACAAACTAGGAGGAAAAATGGAAAAGTGACTGGAGAGGCTTCACCAAATGCCTTAGTGAATCTAGTTGAATCAGGAGTAATAACTCAAGAATGGGTAAACAGTTATCTTGAATCGTCAAAGCGTGGTAACGAAATCAATACTGGCTCGAACTTGAATTCAGGTTCTACATGATAGCCTGAGATAATTGAAAATAATGTGTGAATAATAGTTCAGATGATTGTACGGGATTCAAAGCATTCTGAAAAATCAAAGGCAATAATTGCAGAAGACTTGGACGATCTATTTACACTTAGAAGAATTATTGAAATAAACGATACCATTATAACGGATACGACAAGATCCATTAAACAGAAATCAGAGTTTTCTAGACCTGACAAGGGTGAACGAGTAAAAATAAGAATATTACTAAGAATAGAGACCATTAAATTTGATGGTACGGTTGATAGAATAAGAATTGGGGGCACTATTCTAAATAGTGATAACCAATTAGTTCCAAAGGGCGTTCATCATTCAATATCTATCAAAGTGGATGATATGATAATACTGGAAAAAAAGCAATGGAAGAAAATTCAAGCAGATATTCTAAAGAATTCTGGAAACGATACAATTTATCTGCTAGTTTCAATAGATATTCAGGAAGCTGCAATAGCATTAGTGACCGGGACTCATGTGAAAATTTTGCCGAATATCTACTCAGGTCAGAGTGGAAAAAGGTTTCAAGGTTCAAAAACGATAAATGCAAATGTAGAAAACTTTTTTGAGGAAATACTCAGAGGAATTAGAAGTGTTACTAATCTACATTCCCAAAAACAAATGTTAATCCTATTTGGGCCCGGAGAAACTAAACGAAGGTTTTTCAACTTCCTAACTAAGGATTTTAATAAAAATGTTACAGTCTTAGAAGGCATTGACGTGGCTGGTGAGGATGGTATTTTTGTATCATTACGATCTACATCCCTAAAAGAACTACTAAGAGCAAGCAAGATTGGGATAGTGTCATCTTTACTTGACAAATTAATTTATCTCATTCACAGAGGCGATCCCAAGTTCGCTATCGGAGTTAATGAAGTAAGAAACGCAGTTATCAATAAATCGATAGAAAGCTTGATTTATTCTAATTCCATTTTGGAAAAGTTAGATGAGGTTGAGTTCATCGACCTGTTAAATTCTACAGAGGCCGTTGGAGCAAAAATATATGGTGTAGATGCATCTACTGACATTGGACTCAGAGTGTCTTCCCTGGGAGGAATAGTAGGGCTTCTCAGATTTGCAATAAGATAGGTTCTTTTATGTTTCTAATAAAACAACTATACCTAACCAACTAACCATTTAAGGTAATTTTTATCGACACTATCCATTTTGATTTCAACAATTTCAGGAAGCTCATACGGATGAATTCTCTTTAATTCATTCTTTAGTTTTGCAGATGATACAGTCTTGAAAAAACAGAGATATTCATTATCATCTTGTAGTTTGTTCTTCCAGTAATATAACGAATTTATTTTGATAATGTTTACACATGCACACAACTTTTCAGAAATCATTTTTTTCGCTATAAGGTTTGCAGATTTTCTAGAGTGAAAAGTGGAGATTATGATGGATCCTTTGTTTAGAGATCTGTCAAATTTCCTCTGTTCTCTTCGTCTAATATTTATCAACTGCAATTAGAAAAATAAAATTTCCTACTCCGTATTTTCTCCAATTGAAGACCTAGCATTCCTGTTAAAACTTCCCATAGGAACATCTGGAAAGTTGTCTGTCACCCTTTGTTCAGCCACTATGCTTGCTTCTGCAAGAATATTATTTATGTCTCCACCAGAAGGATTTAGAGCAAAACCAACTTCAGAAGTGCTGTTGG
>DASQWJ010000085.1:0-3968 GCA_035640315.1 Nitrososphaeraceae archaeon | reverse complement strand
ACTAACTTTCACAAGCTATACCGTCTCCATCACGATCTAGGTCATATGGATCTCCTGGTTGAACTTTAAAGTTCTTCTTATCAAAATCTGAACTGTCCTAGTCACCACTACCATCTTCGTCCTTAGAAATGGAAAGCTAGAAGAATTTAAGCAGGCTGCAAGGGATTACATCAAAGAAATAAAGGAGAAAGACAAGGGAACACTTCAGAGTGATTGGTTCATTAGCAATGATAATAGCGAGTGTGAAATTAGAGAAACGTGGGAAAGCTCTGAAGCAGCTAGAGAGCATCAGAAAAATCTTGCTGAGTTTTCAATGAAATTTTTCGGAAAATTTGATCTACCATACCTGATTACGGTGTACGGAAATGTCTCACCAGAAGTTTTGGCGAATGCAAAAGCTGGAGTTGACGTTAAAGTGTATTCGCTATTAACAGGACTTGAAAAGTAATTGATAATACAAAGTAATTACAAGTTTTAATGCTCGAAACAAACTTAGACTATAAATAATAATTATAGTTTATTGTATGGGGGTATTTTTTTATAAGCATATAACCTAGACTAGTTACTGTTTTGTTATGTCAAGCGACTATGTCAAAAATAAATTTGATGGTCGTATAAATCTGCTACAAATCTTTGCCAATTTAATAAACCCTAGCGATGTAGCACAAATTACTACAACACTGAATGTGAATGGAATTATAATTACCGGAACTATGATAGGAATGAAACCTTACTATGAAGGATTGGCTGAAAAGCTGAAAGAAACAGTAAGAAGTACGTCAGAAGAGATTGATACTGCAATAAAGAAAGACTTGGAATCAATATTTGAAGATTTAAAACAACCGCCGCCCTTGGAAGAACTTGAAAAGGGACATGATTTTGAGTATATTCACTTAAAAGATGCCAAATTTTATGTCGGCGGAACTTTTTTTCCGGCAGGGGGAACATACTGGATTGGGAAAATCGATTCAGTAGACGGATTTATCCTGGGCACTTTCGCCCCAATTGCATTGCCTTGACATTATTATCGACGCTTTAGTAATCAAAAATTGGGCCTAGAAATCAAAAGATTGCTTTATTGAACGTGTGCATATTTCTGAACTTATTGCTCCTGCTTTAAGACGTTATTTAATGAGATAACATTTTAGAGGCGATTTTATTTCTAATCTATCCCTTTGTATTTCAATCCTTCATCTTTATTCTCTTATGCCTCATGTACCTTTAATGATTCCATGCTGTCGAAAGTTTGGTCCAGCTGAAATCTCCGATTGAAAACTATGAGAAAAAAGATTTAGGTTTATGATAATTCGTAAGGCATATGTTCCGAAATAGTGCCATGCTTTTCAAAATTGAAGTCAGTTAACTTTCGTATAGCGCCTCGAAACATGATTTGATTAGATTTGTTAACTTAGTTTTGACTAAATCTGGAGTGACTTGGTTTTTTAAATATTCTATTGAAAAAGTAGTTTTCCCCGTTATGGTCTCCAAGATTTTTCCTCCCTCTAGGGTAAATTTGATGCTGGGGTATATGCCCTGTGGCGATATCAAATTCGACTCTGTTAGGACAAAAGTAATACTTGGATTAGGAATAGTTGGCGAATCAATTTTTGGCTCCCTAATTATATCTGAATATATTCCCTTTTTTCGTAAATACCTTTGATAGTCCCGCATTAAGGGTGCAATCAAATCATCACATATGTCCCTAAATTCATTAAATTCATCTTTAATCCCTTGGTCTGTTCTTTTGTATCGCTCTAGTTTTCCTTTCTTTTCTAGCTTATCAAACAACGATCCCAATTCCTTATCGACATCGACATCGACCATTCTATCCTTATGAGCCTTGCCAATTAATAATGTTTCAGATTATATGATATGAAATTAGAATTACTCAGCCGCTAAGGTAGAAACGTCAATTAAAGTGAATCTATATTTAAAATAAGAAAGAGGACTGTGGTTTTTTGCCGGGTATAAGAACCTTCCACTCCGACTCTCGTATTATGAGAAACTGATTTTGTACAGGGGCTAGGGTGATAGTGCCGATACACACGGAACATTAGAATCAATTTGGGCCGCTAATAAAAAACTCTTTAAAAATTGACCTCCCTACCCCATGTTACTAAAGAATATCCATAACGAAAATGCAGAAAAGGATGGAAATTACTTCATTGTAAAAATTGAAGATTAGCATTCAGAATAAATTATACTATCTATGCATTGTCGGTAAATATGGTTCTGATTTCAGTAATAGAAAACTTTACAGCTAGGAATGCATAATGTCTGCTTTGTCAAGGGGATAGATAGCATAGCAATACAATTGGTGGTTCAGTTAATAATTTAAATGCAATTCAATTCATGTATCTCCATATGCTGTCAGTTCGTCACAATTTGAAGTTTCAAAGTTTCTCCCTCTTGATTTCAGTTATCTGGATATCATTTATTACAAGTTCGAATCTTAATATATTTGGCGCAGAGCTTGGCGATGGTCATAATATGCCCATGGTTAGCCTTGGGGATCGAAACGCGATGCTAGATTTTAACTCAACTCAAATACCAGCAACTAATAATGTGCAATTTGATTTTACTTTGATGGATAACAAAACTGGGAATAATATACAACATACAACATACCTTGTAACTATATCCAATGAAAGTCAAAGGATTTTCACCGAGACAGTTCATAGTCATGATGGACATATCCTAATGGAATTTGTTCCATCCACAATAGAACCTTATAAGATTAATGCAAATTTTGATACCCTCTCAGCTAGCTATATCGCCGATTACAGCGGTCCGATTAAGATTATAGGTAATATCCTTTTGCCAGGTAATTATTCGGTATCTCTTGAAGTAACAGGAGTGGATTTTGATAACCTATTCCTTCCTGCTCCTCTTGAATTTAAATTCCCGGTTACTATTAGCAGTTAGCCTTTGGTCGGGGCATCAATTTTGTGAAAATTGAGAGCCACGTTAGAAAAATTTTTCTATCCATTATGAATACTTTATGATGTGACCACAAAAGCGTCCATGTCATTTTCTGATATTGATTATGATCTTTTTAATACTGTACTTGAGTGTTGTAGGAAAAATGCTGATATAAAATATGCTGATAGGCAAAGACATAACATCGTAGGCAGATCTGTGTTCGGAACACAAAACCAATCAGGAATCAATTTTCAAATTATTCTTAAAGAAAAACCTACAGGAGTTGAGATATACGACTACTCAAAACGTGGCTTGGATAGAAAGTTTGCTGACAGCCTTTTCAATTTACTTTTGCCTATTGTAGGGCAAGATGCCGACATAAAGTTTGAGGACCAAGATGATTGTGCTATATGTAAGAAAAAATTCAAACTAGGTTTGTCTAGGTTTATTCCATCCATAGGATGGGCAACTCACAGCGAATTATGTGAATCATGTTACACACTTTTATCAAGTCATGAAAAGAATTATTGTTGCGTCTGCCAAAAAAAACTAGGGATTCGAAAATATTCTGCAGGAATTAAATGGAATAATAATCTCATGTTATGTAAAGAATGTTATCTTGTCCGCAGACCCCAGCTCCAAGATAAAGTTACGACGATGGGAGATACCGAATCGCTTCAAATTTTGAAATCCAAGTCAGGCACTTCACTCCCTTCCAACATTTTGAATAAGTCTGTAGTTATTGGTACTGATGATCCATTACACATACTCAAAATGAGGTTCGCAAAAGGCGAAATAACTAAAGAAGAATATCAAGAAATGAAGAGGCTGTTGAAGGATGAATGATTTTCTATCGAAAGCCAATCAATTAATTATATATGGTTCATCTAAGTTATCCAAAGGATTTATGCTCGTCTTGAGTTGCAAATATTCTAGCTTGTTATAGCATATTTTTTTCAAATAATTCCTTTCCTATCTTGACTAGGACAAAAAATATCTATATTCTTTAAAATAGATCCATAATTTCAGTAAAATTCTAATCTAAA
>DASQWJ010000084.1:0-3860 GCA_035640315.1 Nitrososphaeraceae archaeon | reverse complement strand
ATCTGATTGATTAACTTGCTGTCAAAAATTCTTGCAGTTTCTTCTGCCTGCAATTGTTGAAACTTTGGGTATTCTGAGTAGGGGAGCCCACCGCCATTCCTGAAGCATTCAACAATTTTATCTTCTACGTTTCCCATTAGTGAAACATACTGGGCAAAAACAGCCAAGTTATCAATTCCTGATTTTCTTGTCAGAAAGGCAGAATGTTCCTTGGGAAGTGAGTATTTTTCTGTCGAGGGATCATATTTGATGATATTTCCCGTTACCATTGCACCTAGCCATTCTCTAACGTAGCGTTCATTAAGTTTTGTGGCTTGTGAAATTTCCTGACTTGTCGAAGGCTTCAATTGAGAAATAATGTCAAACAAACCTGTCTTGTAGCCTATGCTTATCATTAGTGATAGCATTCCACCATTTAGGAACTGAAACATATTTGAGGCAAATACTTCGGCCTTGGAACTATCATAATCTTGATTATCCAATCTATATCACTTGTACAGATCCTTCAATTTCAACATGATGCACCAACACATCAAGATAAATCTGGATTATTTCCATTCCCATATTGTCCCTGTTGTTGTACCGTTTGGCCAGTACTTGTAGACATATATTCCGATTACATTATCCAATGGAGCTAGTTTGCCCTCTGGATTGCTACTAAAAATCTGCATACCTTTGTATATTTCAACTCCACTGCTGTCAGTATTACCTACATCCTGTCCCGTGTAATTTGCAATATCCCCATCAGAAGTGGTAAAATTTCCTTTTCCTACACTGGTTGATTTACCATTTGCCAAATGAGTTGTTACAAAAGTTGACATATCTGTAACATTTCCAACGCCGCTCAAAACCCCTGTAGCATTATAGGAATCCTGAGTCTTGAGAGGAGCAGTACTAATTGTTATAGAACTGATACTGTTATGATTCGTTTCAACAAACATTGGAGTACCAAAGAAATTACTCAGATTTTCGAAAGTCTGAGTATTGACTATATCACTGCCAATAGTCATATTTGATTCTGTTATATTGCCCAATTGATCTTGTGCGTAAGCATTTTGCACTAATATGCTTACTAAAGTTACTGACAGAACTGTAAACACAAACAAAAATAATAAAACCCTAACTTCTATCTTGTTTTGCATTATTTCTGATAATTATTTGGATTTTATATGTCTTGCACTATCCCAGGGTCTCGTTTCAAATTTCTCCACTTATCTAATTGCATTATTACCTATTCATCCACTCTCTTTCTTCAAGGCAACCTATCAGCGTCGTCATTTGTTCCACTCTAATTTTACCACCAACATCACTACTACATGTCTCAAAGTGTTTCAATAATAGCGAATGTTCCTCTTCAGAGAGGCTATCTTTTTTCTCAATTACATCAAAAAAATTGTTTTCTTTTTCAGTATGTATGTCTATGAAAACTGAATATGCATTCAAGAATCTTGCAACTCGTTCTCTTGAATCAACTCCACCATCCCAAGATACCAGACTTTGATATAACATTTTTGCAATGCGCCTACCCAGTTCATGCTCTATTAAGAAGTTTCGGATATCCTGAGAAAA
The DNA here is from genome assembly GCA_035640315.1 of Nitrososphaeraceae archaeon. GTDB lineage: Archaea > Thermoproteota > Nitrososphaeria > Nitrososphaerales > Nitrososphaeraceae > TA-21. The sequence continues at coordinate 2,291 of DASQWJ010000084.1, read as the reverse complement.
GTTATTCTTTTCATTCATTTGCGGAAAATATGCTTTTTCCTCTTTGCCGTGGTGAAATTTATCTACAAATTCGTTGATAAGCATTGAAATTATTTTGATATCTTCTGCTGGAATTTCCGCATTGGTATATAATAAATCTGAACATTTCTTGGCTATCTTACCAAGACGATTTATCAGGATATGATCTTGTTTTAGATCTCTGGTAGCATTCAAAATTAATCATCTTTTAAATCATAAAATAAAATATGATGAATTTTAAGATACTCATAAGGACTACAATAAATGCTCAATTAGCGTACATTATTTCTTAATATTAGCTTTAATTTTCAATCTTATTACTTGTTTGTTTGACCTATGAGCCAACAGCTTTGATTTTGGTTCTGGAGATATCCTGGATCTCATGTGTAGCCAGAATTTAAACCTACAAATATGATTAGTTTTCTACTATCATGTATGAACGGCCAAACGACAGGAAATAATCAAGAGATAGAACCTACAGAATTAAAAAAGAAAATAGACAATCATGAGAATATTTTTATCCTCGATGTTCGAACGCCTCAAGAATACGAGGCTTGGAAGCTTTCCTACGAAAATCATCAGAATCCCAAATTAATACCTGTTGATCGTTTGTTCATGAATGATCCCAATTTGCTAAAAGAGATTCCAAAAGATCAAGAAATTGTTACTCTCTGTGCCCATGGAAATAGGTCTATGATGGCCGCAAGGTTCCTCAATCAATTAGGATATAATGTAAAAAGCGTGAGGGAAGGAATGGCTGGATGGAATAAGGTATATGATGTTGCTGAACTTCCGATTCCAATTGAATCTCCATTCAGAATCTGGCAGATAAGAAGAATTTCAAAAGGATGTATGGGATATATTGTATCCTCAAAGGAAGATAAGACCGCTGCAGTCATAGATCCAAGTCGTGAAATTTATGAGGCATTCTTGACTGTTGCTAGCGAAAATGATCTGAAAATAATCAAAGTGATTGACACGCATCAGCATGCAGATCATGTTTCTGGAGTGGCAAAGTTAACCAGTATAATAGCAAAAGACGGGAATGTAGAACCTCTGGCTTGTTTTAGCTCTTTGGAAGAATATAATGGCGAAAATACAGAAATTAGAATCCATTATATTAAGAACGGTGAAAATGTAGAAATATCACCGAGAATTTCACTCGAGGCTATTCATACACCAGGCCACACAAATGGTAGTATGTCTTTTTTGCTAAAATTCACTTATGATACTGATGCAAATAAGGGAACGGAGGAAAAGTCCCAAGTTTCATATTTATTCACGGGAGATACTTTATTTGTCGATAGTGTAGGAAGGCCTGACCTGAGAGAAGAAGCCAAGAAATATGCTGAGCTACTATACCAAACGTATCATCAAAAAATAGTCAATTTGCCGGAAAATACTCTAGTTCTTCCTGCTCATTTTAATGCAACTTTAACTGCATTAAAGCATGCTGAACCGATATCTGAAACAATTGGTTCTCTAAAGGAAAAAATAAAACTACTCTCAATGAATGAGGATGAATTTGTTCATCATGTTACAGATACCTTGCCGTCAAGGCCAATGAACTACAAGACAATTATTGAAATCAACAAAAGGATACTTCCCTTTGATGACATGCAAATGCCTGACTTGGAGGCTGGTCCTAATTCTTGTGCCGTATCTGTAGAACCCACGTAAGATTTCCAGAATTGATACCCAAGTAGATACTTTAAGGCAAACCATGTATGAGAAGAACGTTACCCAATTCTAAATGTTACATATGTCTTTATCTGGTTTTGCTCCCTAGCATTCATATGTATGTCTTGACTCTTCTATGGATTTGAATTACTAGTTGTTAAAGTTTGGTTTTGAGTCTCTCCTACACTCTGAAGTCCTTTTTCTTCAAGTACTTCATTAAGTATGTTCACATCAAAAATACCACCCAAGTCAGGTTTTGTTTTTCCGAGAAAACCAATATGAAATGCATCGTTTGCTGACTTGATTAGAGTTTCCTGCAAAGGATCATAAGTTAGCTCCAATCTTGAGACGGCTTCTTTGAGCTCATCTTCTGGGATAGTTTGGCCTGTCAGCTTCTTTAGCTCAACATTGAAGGTTTTTAGAGCATCTTCTTTGTGACTGTTAATCCATTGAGTCTCGTTTACGTGAGCTTCCAAGAACCTCTTTATCACATCAGGATTGTTACGAAGATACTCAGGATTAACGATTATGTTTGCAGTAACAAATTTTCCTTCCGGCCATAAAGTTCGTTCATCCAAAAATAATTTGCCATT
>DASQWJ010000083.1:0-2769 GCA_035640315.1 Nitrososphaeraceae archaeon | reverse complement strand
ACATACGCAGGTAAGAATTATCCCAGTAGCTCCAAAACATACAGAATTTGGTGAGAAAGTTTTAGACGAATTGAACAAGAATAACATCAGGGCTGACATTGACGACAGAGAACTTTCCGTTGCAAAAAAAATTAGGGAAGCTGAATCTGAATGGGTTCATTTCATTCTGGTGATTGGAGACAAGGAAGTCGACGGAACTGAATTGGTTGTTAGAGAAAGATTATCAAAGTCACAATACAGTATAACCTTAGATAACCTGATAGCAAAAATTAAACAAGAAATTTCTGACAAACCCTACATGCCACTAAATCTTCCTGTCTATCTGTCAAAACGACCGCTAATTATGGCGTGAATTTAGAAAAAGCATTGCAGAGGGGATAAATTTTCATTCTTTAATGTTTTTATATTTCGTAACTGGATCCCATTCAAATGGGTAGGGTTGAAAAAGGAGAAAGTTGCGGTGTAAGTGGATGTTCTGAACCTGCACAAAGATCCATTAGTGGAAGTAAGGCCAGTATGGCATCAGATTTGGAGGTCAATACATCAAACAAAAGAGTATACCTATGCAGACAGCATTATAAAGAATGGAAAAAAGCAACCAAGGAAGATAGAGAGAACGAAAGAGCAAGATGGGGTTAATCAATTAGTTAATAATTAGATTAGACAGTAGTATCATTACTGAAAATATCTATTCAGACGTACTTTCTTGGTATTATCCTTAGAAGGGTTTGTGCTGCAAGTGCCCCTTCTCGGTAGTCGTCATTTTTCAGAGACACCTCTACAAGGTCCATTCCTACAAGATTTGCAGAATCGTTAATACTCTTTATTATTTTCAATATTTCAAATGGATCTAGTCCGAATGGCTCTGGCGTTCCTGTACAAGGAACATAAGGCAAGTCATAAACATCAATATCAAATGATATGTAAATATTTCTATTATTAGTAACTTTATGCAGATATTCAGTAATACTTTTGATGTTATTTTTTATTTCCCATGGATCAAATGTTACTATACCGTTTTTTTCTGCAATTTGATTTTCCTCTTTATCTGCCTGTCTGATACCTATCTGTATCATGTCTTTACCCTGAATATACCCTTCTTCTATCAACCTATAGAATGGTGTGGTATGGCATAGCTTCAAACCTTCGTATTCACGTTTTAGATCACGATGCGCATCAAAATGAATCAGCAAAGGTGCAGTTGTTGATACGCCCTTGAAACAAAAGTATGAGATGGTGTGCTCTCCACCAAGTATAAATGGTTTCTTTTTTGTTTTGGCAAGTTGCTCTATTAGAAGAGGAACATTTTCATTTAAAAAAGAAAAGGTTGAATCTATATCGCCGTCCATCTTTTGTGGTAACTTGATATCGCCCATGTCAAAAATTTTTGCTACTTCCTTGATGTCTTTTTTTTCATCATAAACGTACGTCTCTATTTGACGGCCTGAAGCACTCCTGATAGCTTCCGGACCTCTGCCTGTCCCTTTTCCAAATGATGTTGTAAGTTCCAACGGAATGCCAAAAAACACAATATCAGCTTCGTTAAATGAAATTTGCATATCAATGTCACCAAAAGAACAACCAGCTTTGGTTCTTTCAGGGGTAATGAAAAAAGTATCCAATAGATCTAAAATATTAGTCATACTTGCTCAAATCCTGTCTACGGTATTGCAAATCAGACGAGAACGCTAGTTTGACCAAAATAATTCATCCAGGTTGCTCTGTCTTGGTTTGCCAATGATAGATTTGAAATTTACATCCAGGGCTGTTAGCATTTGATCAAAGGTAGATTCCATTGCTTCCAAGTATTTTTCAGTATCAATATCCCTGTGATTTGCCAATTCGACTGGTTTGACACCTTCAGCAGTCTTTGTCTTTACGTATGAAATAATGTCTCCGGCCTTTATCTGCCTTTGATTTTCTGAGAATTGCATTGCGGCTTTTATATGCTGAGGAATACCCTTCATAGAATTGTTTGTAGAACCATGGCCGTCAATGGACGCAACTTTCAAGTTTTCAGATGTCCTTTTTCCGTATTTTTCTGGAGATTTGTTTATCATAACGTTAAATGAAAGGTCCTCCAAAGGATATTTGTCTGACTCTAATTTTTTTGCACTTTCTTTTATAAGTTCTTTAATTTTCTCTCTAGCAGTATCAAAATCTTTTTCAGTATTAACCTTACCAAGTATATCTAACATGCTGTAGAATGTTTTTCTAATGAAAGGTGGAGTATGAGATTTCTTACCTGTTAGCCCCTTTACATCAACCGTACCGTCCTTGAGGACTCCAAGATAATTTTTCTTGAGATTATTGAAAACAACATAGCGATATTCCTTGTCCAGTTCCAAGTCTACTCCTTGATTTGTTTTTGCCCATTTTGAAATTTCATCTACATTACCTTCTGAAGGATTTCTCAGAAATAATGAATCAGTATCACCATAGACAACAGCAATTCCCGACTCTTTGCATTTGTCTATTGTTTTTGTAATGATACTTCTTCCAATAGCTGCAGTAGCATCAGCCACAGGAAGACAGTAGAGTGGAAATATCTCGGCTCCCATTACACCGTAGCTTGCGTTAAGAATGACTTTAATTGCCTGACTTACCACAGTATAGAGTTGCCGTTCTTCAGGTGAGATTGTTTTATCTTTTGATAGTTGTTTATAATAATTAACTCGAAGATCCCGTAGTGATCCGATTAGAAGAGAGGTTATTCCTTTGTTCTTCTTACAAATCCAATATTCTGTATTAGAAATCTTTTGGTCTGGA
>DASQWJ010000082.1:0-3158 GCA_035640315.1 Nitrososphaeraceae archaeon | reverse complement strand
TCCTTTCTAATGCGCATATCATCAACCAGTTATGACCGGACAACTTGTTTTCCTTCCTTAATTTTTTTCTAGACACTATCGATACTTTTTTAGTAATCGTTCCTATAGCCTGTAAGAATCTATTTGTTTGGCAAATAATATTTGAAATAATAATATAATACGGTGAATGAGAATCATTTCAACAGTGAGGACGCTAATTAAGTTAGTGTTCAATTAATCCTAGATTTCAGTGACTTCGATCATGAAAACCGAAAGTGTAAGAATTTAATTTTATTGAGATGATCAAAGTATATTTGAAAATGCCGTTCGATTAGTGGCAGAAATATTCACTTTCACTAAAAATATCAGAATACCAATTCAATTGCAATGAAAATAACCGTTTTCAATTCATAAATACAATCCTGCTTCAATAATATTGCATTGAAATCCAGAACTAATCCACTAGAATTAGGCGACATGAAAAAATTCGATCTCATCGTAATAGGTAGCGGAGCTGGTCTTGAAGTAGCAAGTGCGGCGGCACAGAGTGGACTGAAGGTCGCAATTGTAGAAAAAAGCAGTATGGGTGGGACCTGTCTTAATAGAGGTTGCATCCCGTCAAAGCTGCTCCTACACAGCGCAGACGTTGTTGAAATAATAAAATCCGCAAATCTTTTTGGTATAAATGTTGAGAAATTCTCTATTGATTTTCAAAAAATAGTTGAGAGAGTAATGGGCATAATTGATTCAAACTCCAGCGACATTAGAAAATCTCTAGATAATACAGAAAATCCAAAACTATTCGCGTCACAGTGCAGCTTTGTCGGTGACAAGATCCTCTTGGTTGGTGGGCAGAAAATATCCTCCAATACAATTCTAATTGCTGCGGGCACAAGACCTAGAATCCCTAATATCAAGGGTTTGAGTAATACAAATTACGTCACCAGTGATGAAGCTTTGAGACTTCGTGAGCAACCAGAAATCCTAACAATTATTGGTGGAGGCTATATAGCTGCTGAACTTGGACATTTCTTCGGATCACTTGGGACAAAGATCAACATCATTCATCATGGCAAATATTTGCTACCCCATGAAGACGAAGAAATTTCAAAGAAATTTACAGAAATCTACTCAAAAAAATACAACGTATACTTAGAATGTACAGCAAACTTGGTAACCGCAAAGAATGGTAATTTCGTGGTTTCATCCAAAAAATCTGGATCAAATAGATATTTGGACATTGAGTCCGACCAACTTTTAGTCGCTGCAGGACGTATTCCTAATTCTGATTCCCTTGATTTACCCGCGACGGGAGTTAAAGTAAATCATGAGGGATTTATCAAGGTAGATGAAACTCTATCCACTAATGTAGACGGTATTTTTGCTTTAGGTGATATTATTGGGCATTATCAATTCAGACATAGTGCAAATCTGGAAGCTCAATATGCTTTTTACAATATGTTCAATCCAAAGAAAAAAATTCAGATAGACTACGGTGCAATGCCCCATGCAATTTTCAGTTCTCCTCAAGTAGCAGGAGTCGGATATAAGGAACAGGAATTAAAAAAGAAAGGAAAAATCGGTTACCACAAATCAGTTTATCGATATATCGATACTGCAATGGGGAAAGCGTTGGAGGACAAAGAAGGATTTGTAAAAATTCTGGTCAGCAAGGAAAATAGAAAAATTCTTGGTTGCCATATCATAGGAAGCCAAGCTTCAATACTCATTCACGAAGTTCTTGTGGCGATGAAAAGTGGAGATGGAACTATTGACAACATATCAAAGACGGTACACGTTCACCCTGCACTTTCAGAAGTAGTTTCAAGAGCGGCAATTTCCATTAATTAGTTTGAAATTCTATTTTGGGTTGATTATATCAAGGTGTTGTTACTTAATGTCTAGTCAAAAAAGTTTTCTACTAAAAACATTATTAATCTATTTTAGGCTTTGATTGATGTGATTAGCCGGCATAAGCTCAAAAAGTCGGAAGTCAAAGACAATGAATACCGCAAGGAGAAAAACCAGAAGGAAAATTCTAAAAAAGACCTATTAGATGAAGAAAATAAATTGGTCGAAAGAAAATTAGAATCAGATAAGGCAAGAAAAAGAACACGTGGACCATATAGGAAAAGTCTTGTAAATTAATGCTGTGATGATTATTTCAAACTTATTGTACATTATTTTCGATTAAATATGATTCCAAGATTTTAACTGACAAAATCTGTTGCAATACTAGTCTTTTTGACCAATAGTACGAGCAAATGACAAAAGATATCCATCCGGATCCCTAATGTGGAAGTATCGTTCTCCCCAAGAAGCATTAGTAGGTTCATTTTCAAATGATATTAAACTAGAAATGACTTTGTCATTTTTGAAATAAAGATATAAGCTATCCACATCATCAGTATGTAGTATAATTTTTAAGAAATTCTTCAAGCGTTCATCATGATTTCTATTATTACTCTTTAACAACTGGAGATTTATGTAGACAAGAGTATTTTTACCAATTTCATACGAAGTAAACAATCTCTCAGGTCCGCCATAGACTAATCTGAAACCTGGTATTTTAGAATAAAAATCGCAGGATCTTTTCATATCTCTGATTAATAATGTTACTGCTGAGATCTTGTATACCATCGACATTATCAGTAGATCAATCTAACGATAGATTTATCGTTATTAAGAATTTTTTATCGTGGTAACAAAAAAAAGATTTTGCCCGGTATAGTAATATGATATATTAGTTAAGCAAAAATATTCATAATAGTTTCATGTTGATTCGTTCGCCTGAACTTGTAAATAGTTTTAATTTGTCATACTTTATGCCCACTACGACTTCTTTTCCTACAGTTGGGGCCCGATTTCCCAAGGCTACATTTGAAATCTTGACCGAGCATTCTCCAAGTTTGACCTGTGCAATTGATTCATCTCCAAGCAATTCAATATATCCAGTCTCCCCTTTTAGTTTCAAGCCTTCAAAATCCTCCTCTTCTTTTAATAGAATAATATCCCTGGGCCTCACACCCACGATTACGGTTTCGTCATGAATATTGCTTAGTTTTTCTGCTAATGCGTCAGGGATCTTGATGACTGAATTATTATCCTGTTGATAGGAATTACTGTCCGTAAATTTGAGAAACAATGTACCATCTCTAATTAATCTAAAGTTTAGAAAA
>DASQWJ010000081.1:0-3967 GCA_035640315.1 Nitrososphaeraceae archaeon | reverse complement strand
GACTAAGTCTAATCGGTTTAGTAGCTTTTTTTACCACGTAACCACCATATTGAATAGAGCGATTATCTTCGGTACTATTAGAGTGACTGAAATACACTCTACGCATTAAAATGTAATCATTCACATCGTCTTTAAACATTTCTTCAACGACAGTTAAAATTGAAAATTATAACGTAAATTTCTTGTTTGGCATAGAATCTAAATTTAGAAATCATAACATGTATAAATATTTTGTTGTGCACTCGGCAATCGTGGTTCAATCATTACAGGGTAGTGAGGAGAAGCCAGACATTTATGATTTAGAAGTTGCTGATGGAATTAAAGAGATGTTAATAATGCGAGGATTTACTAGAGACAAGATTCTAAATACTAGTGTGAGTACGTTGGCTGAAACCCTTCAGATCGATTATTACGTTGCTCTTCTTATTTATAATTCAGCGAAAAAATAACTAATTAAGTGATACTTCAAAATTGATCTACAGGGATATTAATGTTACTAGTTAACATATCATATATAATATGCTGCATTCTAGAAAATTTAGATGGCTCTTACGGGACATAATTAGAATTATCAAACTGTTCTTATGAATGATATAATTTAAAATTTAATTCATATTCGCTCTGGTTAGCTGAAATTTAGAATGATGCTTAGAAAAAGACTAATATATAAATGATTTTTATGATCTATCATATATCTTGGTAATGATTAATATTTGGCATCTTTTCAATTGTATATATGAAAGTACTGCAGAAACAAAAACGAGACGTAACACTGATAAATCATGTTGATGTATAATCAACAGAGTGAATTCTTTTGGATTATCATTTACGTTTAGAGGTTAGTTGGAGGAAAAAATGTGCGGGATAGCAGGTATTCTGAATAAAAACAATGCAGGTGTAACTGAGGATCTTATTCTCATGTTATCTTGCATGCATAATAGAGGTCCTGATGGAGTCGCAATACAAGTTGGACAGAATGAAGTCAATTCATTAGAACTTTCAGATTTTTCTGCACCTTATAATGATGGGAGGTTCGGATTAGGTCATGTGCGATTAGCAATAGTTGGAGGTCAATTAGGAAAACAGCCATTCACCAGTTGTGATGGAAGATTGACATTAGAACATAACGGTGAGATTTATAATTATAAACAAATCAAGGATAAATTAAAGTCAACGCATAATTTTGTAAGTGGTTCAGATAGCGAAGTCATTCTGCATTACTTAGAAGAGGAATTAATTCGATCAACAACTTTATTGGGGGCATTGACCAAAATGGCCAAAGTATTAGATGGAGTGTATAGTATTGCGATAAAGGATCACAAGAATGGGGATATAGCACTTGTTAGAGACTTATTAGGGGTAAGACAGCTTTACTATAGTGAGGATCCAGAGCAAGTAACATTCGCATCCGAGCAGAAAGCTATATGGCTTTTGGGCGGTAACAAATCTGTGAGGAGAGTAATGCCTGGCCATGCGGTAATAATAAATAACAAAGGGATCCTAAAGGAATATAGAATTGCAGACCCTCCACGTGCATTAGATTCTAACAAAGTAAATTTCAAATATAACAGTCTCGAGCACGCCCTCAAGGCCTACAAGAAATCCTTGATGGCGGCAATGAAAAAACGTACCCAGGGACTTGATAGAATAGGGATCATATTTTCAGGAGGAATTGACAGTGTTCTAGTAGCTTGGCTTGCTAAGGATCTGGTAAAGGAAGTTACATGCTATAATGCAGGAACTCCCAACTCATCCGATATTCTATTTGCAGACAAAGTGGCCAAAGATTTGGATTTACCACTTAAAGTGAATGTTATTACCAAAAGAAGTACTGAAGAGATGTTACCAAAGATTATTCATGCGATTGAAGATAGTGACGCGTTGCAAGCAGAGGTGGCTTTACCGATTTATTCCGCAATGGCATTGGCAAGAAAGGATCATATTAAAGTAGTATTTTCGGGTCAGGGCGTGGACGAAATATTTGGTGGATATCCATGGTATCCTAAAATAGTAGCAAGTGAGGGGTATTCATCACTTAGAAATCACATGATGGAAGATTTGTTTTTACTCTATAAAGAAACATTAGAAAGAGAGGACAAAACAACTATGGCACATGGTATCGAAATGAGAGAACCCTATTTGGATAAACATGTAATTCAGACTGCCTTCGATATTAATCCCAGACTCAATGTAGTGGGACCTGATGATCTACTCGGAAAACGCGTTCATAGATTACTGGCCAACAGATTGGGAATTCCTAAAGAGATTGCATATAGAAATAAGGCAGCAGCACAACATGGATCGGGGATACATTTTATCATAGATCAGATTGCAAGAGAAAATAATTTTGATGAAAGTAGAATCTCCTCAGGTTATTTGCGTGAACTTGAAAAGAGAGAAATCTTGGGGAGCTCACAACGGTATGGGTTCAAATATGGAAACAAGGAATTATGGCTGACATCACCTCATATTCAGATGTATTTGGACAAGATATTTGAAACCGTTTTTGGAAAATCAATGAACTATATTGATACCTCAGATGAGGAATATCTGTTAACCAACAGGATAATAAAGAGAAACTAGATTTCTTCAATGATTTTTGTTTTCGTGGAAGAAGAAAACAGGACACAATCTCTACTTGTTAACAATGTTAATGATAGAGCTTTCAAGTAGTGCAAGTCTTAGTGGCTTTATCAAGATCTCCACACGTTTGTTGTCAAAGAAAGAATTTCTTGCAATCTCTTTCTTTACGGTCTCGTATGCAGTAACTATCAATATAGCTGCGGAAGGGTATTTATCCAGAATCTGGATGGCCGCATCAATACCATTTTTTTCGGTAGGTAATTTATAATCGATAATTGCAATATCAGGTTTGATTCGATCGTAGTCCGACATTATTTCGTTTGCAGTCGTTGAAGTGGCAACTACCTTATGACCTCTACTCAATAGATAATCCTTGTAGAGAAGTAGTATATCTTGTTCATCCTCGATAATCATAATGCTGAGCTGCCTTTTTTCTTTCTTGACCATCTCTAAGTTTCTTGTCGGACCTATAATATTACTCTAATGAATGGTTCTGTTCGATTAAGATACATACGCTTCGAACTTTCTTTCATCGACTTGGTGGATTACCTTTGGAAACAAACAGGATTCCACTACCATTGCTTCACCTGAAAGACATTTTGAACGATGGAACACATCATCGCCCTTTTTTGCGATATTAATCGCAGCTAAAACATCTCTGTCAATTACAAGACGACAATCATTGCAACTCATCAATCTTGTAAGTTTGTCATATTGGGTTCGCTTCCCGCGCTTAAAACAGACAGATGAAGTATAACGAGTATCTTTAGAAGATAGCTCTATGACCTTAATTCCCTCTCATTCTGCTTTGTATTTTATCTGCCTTTTTATTTCTGCAAAAGACCATGCATTCATTTTTGCCCTATAGTTATTGCCCTGACCATTACCTTTCTGATACAACCTTCTAATGAATGTCAATTTTTCAAACGCAATTCCCTGTTTATTTTCTTTTAGTTCATTTACAATGTTCTTTGAAAGCTTGTGCAAAATCTGGTTAACCTTATTCTTTCTCCTATTCCCATATTTTGCATAAATTTTTTTTCTGACTCTATGGTCGTTTCTATTGAAGGATTTGTAAATTGATTTGGTGTTATCAATTATTTCATTACATTTCTCTAAATCATATCTTATTGTTTTATCAATATTTCCGACTGTTACATTGCCAAGATTTCTATCTAGACCTACTATACTGGTACATTCAATTTGTTCAGTTATTGGTTTAGAGTAACTGATGCTCAGCTTACCTAAAGAAGAGATAGAAAAAGAATGCACTTTCAATGTGGATATTTTTCTTAATACAAAATTGTTTAGCTTGATATCAAAATATCTTTTCCCTCCAAGAGGTATTTTTATTACTCCATAATTCCAATCAACCTTAAATCCA
>DASQWJ010000080.1:0-3544 GCA_035640315.1 Nitrososphaeraceae archaeon | reverse complement strand
ACACACAAAAAAGACCTGACCTCAGATAATTCGTTATGCCTTAGAGCGTAACATAAGCGTTTATCGTTAATATCGTCCGCATCTTTGAATAGCATATTAATTTTTTGTTCAATTATCTTCAATCAGAAAAAAAGATAACTTAACAACGCAAATTTATTGCCGGAGATAGGTACTGCTGTCAAAAAGCCTTAAACTGGTCACTCCATTTCATATAAGCTTTTATCATATCTATACTTACACTTGGTTTTCTTACCTTGAAAATTTCTTTAAAGTCACTCATCGTAATAACTCTTGTATTCGCCTCTGCTTCCATTGCTTTCCCACTTTCAAACAATTCGTTTACAACTCTAAGTTGAGCTGACTGGCATATATCTTTGATATCACTTGCACTATATCCTTCGGCTAGCTTCGCTAGTTCTTCAGATTTCAATGAACGTTCTTTTTTTAATGGTGCAGTATATAGATAGAATAAATTAGTTCTTGAGGAATAATCTGGAAGTGTAACATAAATTCTCTTTTGGAACCTTCTTAAGAATCCAGCCTCTAACGTCCATGGCTTATTAGTTGCACCTATGACATACAGTTTCATATCCTTAGATTTTCCGTTAATTCCATCCATTTCTGTCAAGAATTGATTCTTCACCCTGACTTCTCCTCCAACTTCACTATTTCTTGTGCCTAGCAATGAGTCTATTTCGTCTATAAAAAGTAATACTGGAATATTTTCGCTGTTATCGAGTTTATGTGCCATAGCAAATAATTTTGATACATTCTTTTCTGCCTCGCCTAGCCATTTGCTCATCATAGAAGCAGCGTCAACATTGACAAAGTAACCATCAATTTCAGCTGCTGCGGCTGCTGCAATTAAAGTTTTACCACATCCTGGAGGTCCATGCAGAAGTATCCCCCTTGGCCAGCCAAGTGGAAACAAATCAGGTCTTTGTGTTGGATAGACTATGGATTCTCTTATCGCACGTTTTGCATCCTCTAGACCAATAACTTCATTCCAAGAAACACGGGGCTTTTCTTTCAATACGAGGTCGTCAAAGTCAGCTTTCAATGTTTCAACCTTACCGCTCCGTTTTGAAGGTCCTCCTGTTTGCTCTCCTGTTTTACCATTACCATTGGTGGTTTGGATTCTTTCAGGTGATTCATCAAGAGTGTATCTTCTTTCTTCATTAAGACCATGTGAGATCTGCAATGCTTTAATTCTATTTTGATAGGCATTTGCTCTTTCCATATAGACCCTGTTCAATTTGTATTCTGGGTAGATCTGAACTAACTTAACAAGTGCTTCAATTGCATGTTGATACGATTGGATCGCCATACCTTGAGAACCCTGGGAATCTAACCTAATTGCCTCCGCAGCATATTTACTGGCACTGTTTTCAAGTTCCTGTGGAGCTAAACTCATAGTAAAGACCCTTCAGAAGAAAATCGGAACTAGGTTTGAATTACTATGGTGTAAATCTATATTGTGTAAGAAACAAAATAATTTGCACTAAATGCAAATGGCAATACCAGTTATATTTGATTCCTCCCCTTATTATTACACAGCTAAAAACTTTCATCCCGGAGTGAAATCTAATTATACATACCTATTTTTGGAAGCAAGTTATAGGATGATATCTTTCAAGTCTATTTCACTTTTCCTTGAAATATGCTCAGTTTAAGGAATTGGTTATAACACTAGGTCAGTTTAATGTTCTAATACAGAAAGAGATAGAGAGTATTTGTAGTATGCCTCTGTTTTGTCAGACTGAATGATTTTCACTATATTACAATAACGAGCAGATTCTTTCATGTTAGTTTATATAGATATATAGATATATTTATAGTAATATCGAGCTGCGATTTGACAGATTTTGTTAAAGAAAAATCAAATTTATAAATTGTCCAACCATTTAATGGCTTAAACCCTAAAACAGTCCCTTTGATGAGATAATCATGTGTTCGGGAAGATCAGGAAATTCTTCTTTTACTTTTTGTTCTGCAACAAGTGACGCTTCATTTATCATATATACAGCTTCCTTGTTTGCACTATTAAAATTTATTACATAACTTCCGATTTGAGCTGCATCAAGAAGAATTCCACCCAACAGTTCAGAAATTACTCCAATTTCTTCTTGTGATTCAGGTATATATGGGACCAAAGAACATCGAATATTCTTTACTATAACAACTACAGGACTCAATGCCGAAACTAAACCAGCGACATCAGATATTCTGCTCAGCTTAAATTTTAAATTCTCAAAGACTATTTTTGATAATCTTATTGCCTTAGTCACTTTCCTTGTTTGTACTAAGTCTGATAAATATAACCCATAATATCGAGTATTATTTTTTTCTTGAACTGAAGATATTACCTTTTGAAGTATTTCATCATACTTTGATTTTAGATTATTCAGAAATATCTCAAGTTTAGAAATCTGTGAATCTATTCGATTCATAACTGTGTCAATTCTAGGCTTTATGGGAATGCTGTATTTTACAGATGTATAACTGTTTTCATTATCTAGTACAGAGTCTGATTTTACCCATTTTGATTTAAATTGCATACTACTTACCAATACCTATCTTTTTAAATTAGACTTTAAATTTAATACTAGATATGTACTGAATTATTTTGTAACTATAGTAACAATAATTGATGGTAACAGCTAAGTATTTTTTTGAACTTTAATCCAATCTATTTAACAATTACCTTTACGTTTTATCGAAAACTAGTCTTGATACTCGCTATGCACATAATACATAATAACAGCGAACTTGTCGTAAGTTTAGAAGAATTTGGTCTATCAAAATATGAAGCAAAAGCTTACCTTACAATGATTGGCAAAGGCTCACTTGCCGCTAGTGAAATAGCATATTATTCAAATTTGCCTCGTACAAAGGTATACCCAACATTAAAGAAATTAGAAAAGAAAAAATTGTCTGTTATATCTCAACAAAAGCCACTTATTTGTAGTGCTATCCCTCCTGAAGAGGCATTTACTGATATAGTAGAGCTCCACGAACGAAGATCAAAGAATATGAAAAAGATTGTGGACAAGTTACAACAAATAAATGATGAAGTACAAAGGCCCACAGGATCAGAAGAAAGAAGGTATTTTATACTTGATCCAAAGTCTGCATTAGAAAAACTTAGCAATCTTATTGGAAGCTCTAGGTCCTCGATAAACGCTCTTCTTGATATATGGGGATTAAGATTAATTTCCCAATGCAAGTTATCACTTATAAGAGCAGTTACCAATGGAACCAAAATTAGATTAGTAATAGCAAATCAATGTATTGGAAATGAAAATCTATCATCATTGCCAGAAGCCATTGATTTGAAAGTTGGAGATATTTCCTCAAACATGATAATTATTGACTCTAATAACATCGTAGCAATTGACAGTAGCAACGGAAAAGCAGCAGTGTTTAGCTGTATAGATATTTTTGGATTTTCACAGATAAGAAATTTTGAAGAAAAATGGACAAACGCAATGGAAGTCAAAGATCTAATAAATATTGAACCAGATATTGTATTGAAGTCAATTCA
>DASQWJ010000079.1:0-8797 GCA_035640315.1 Nitrososphaeraceae archaeon | reverse complement strand
GCCTTTTGAGCAGTGAACTTGCTGAAACATACTCGGTCGCCAGATCCAATGCCCCAAATGCATTCCTGGTGGCTAATATAGGGGGAGCACAGCTTTCGAAGGGTTTGAAAATTAAGGATATTAAGAATATGATTCAAATGATTGAAGCTGATGCGCTTGTTGTGCACTTGAATCCACTACAAGAATTGATTCAACCAGAAGGCGAACCAAAGTATAAAGGCGTGTTATCAAAGATCAAAGAAATTTGTTCAAATTTTGATATTCCAATAATTGTAAAGGAAGTTGGAGCTGGGATTTCAATGGATGTTGCTAAAAGATTACAGTCTGCCGGGGTGTCAGCAATCAATGTTGCCGGTTCGGGCGGAACGAGTTGGGCTGGTGTTGAAAAGTTAAGGGCAGAGACGGCGCATGACTCTAATAAGATAAATTTGGGAGAATTGTTTTGGGATTGGGGCATCCCTACTGCAGTTAGTTTGATAGAAGTGAGAAAATCAGTAAAGATACCAGTTATTGCGTCTGGCGGAATTCGTAATGGGTTAGAAATCGCCAAGTGTGTAGCATTAGGGGCCAACATGTGCGGAATGGCTTTTCCTTTTCTCAGACATGCTTCAAAATCATTGGATAGTTTGTATGAATTTACCAATAGGACTCTGAATGAATTAAGGAGCGCAATGTTTCTTGTTGGCTGTAAAAACATAAACCAACTCGGAAAAACTAGGTTTATGCTTACGGGAGAATTAGCTAAGGTGAAATAATGGATAATTTGAAAGATGAACTTAGCAATGTTGTATCACGTGTAAGAAATTTTACACTGTCTGTCCTCGAGGGCGAACCAAATAGATTGTACGATGCGGCATGCACTTATCTTGCCAGTGGAGGAAAAAAGCTCAGACCGTTTATGGTTATAAAAAGTTGCGAAATGTTTTCTGGCTTTGAGGAAAAAGCGTTACCAGCAGCAGCAGCAGTTGAATTGATCCATAACTTTTCTTTAATTCATGATGACATCATGGATAATGATGATATCCGACATGGTATCTCTACTGTTCATAAGAAATTTGGTTTACCGATCGCACTCATAGCTGGAGACATCCTTTTTTCGAAAGCCTTTCAAGTGTTGTCATTACATGGAAAGAAAGTCGGACATGATGACACCATAATTGCCGAAATGAATAGCATTTTGTCTACCTCGTGTGTTCATGTGTGCGAAGGTCAAGGTCTTGACATACAAATGGCCTCCAGTAACAAAATACCAACGGTAGAGGAATATTTGGAGATGATACAAAAGAAAACTGCATCTCTGTTTGAAGTTTCTTGTGCACTGGGTGTCCTATCTTCCAAAGAGCCCTCTGCGGAGAATGTGAACAATTTATCCAAGTTTGGACGATACACAGGAATTGCATTTCAATTAATTGATGACTTGATTGGGGTTACAGGAGATCCTAAACTAACTGGAAAAGCAGTCGGGAATGACATAAGAGAAGGTAAAAAGACGTTTCCGATACTATTAGCACTAGAAAACGCAGATGCAATCAAAAGAGAAAAGATCATGAAGGTTTTTGGATCCAAAGGAGCAAACCATGACTATGTTGAAGATGCCGTTGGCGCCATATCATCATTGAACATAGAAGAAGAAGTGCGAAAAACTGCGCATGATAATATGATTAGAGCATTTGAATCCTTAAAGAATTATAACGAAACTAACGCAAAAAATGCACTTGTGTCTTCTGCGAAATTTATAGTCGAAAGGAGTTTGTAGTCTTGTGAAGGGTAACAATGAAATTCACACACTAGTCAATTCTATAGCATTAAAGAATGCAGTAGAACATTCAGGTAGCACGAATGTGAATATAGTGCTGGCCAAAATACTGAGTATAAAACCGGAGCTGAAAAAGGAGATAAAGACTTTGATAGAAGAAATCAAGACCGTAGTAGACTCCGTAAATAATCTAAATATAGATCAGCAGAAAAAATATCTTAATGAATTAGAATCAACGGAAAACAAGATTGATTCAAAATTGACGCGGGAACATATGGACTCACATCCATTCCCAGAGCTTCGAATGACAGAAACAAACAAAGTGGTTACTAGATTTCCACCCGAGCCAAATGGATATCCCCATATTGGTCACGCAAAAGCAGCTATAATTGACGAGGAATATGCTAGAATTTATGATGGTAAATTGATTCTACGTTTCGACGACACCAATCCTCTGAATGAAAAATTAGAGTATTATGAAGCTATTAGAAGTGGATTAGAATGGTTAGGGATCAAGCCGGATATCATAAAAAACACATCTGATGACATTTTTGTTCTACAGGATTATGGTAAAAAACTAACACGAAGTGGGAATGCATATGTTTGTACATGTGATCCTAACAATATTCATAAGATGAGAATGCAACTAGTTGAATGCCCGTGTAGAAGCAATATTGACAATTCAGAAAGAAACTTAGAAAGGTTGGACAAATTGTTTGATGGTACTTATCAGCAAAATGAGGCTATTATAAGATTCAAGGGAAATATGCAGGACG
Organism: Nitrososphaeraceae archaeon; assembly: GCA_035640315.1. Taxonomy (GTDB): domain Archaea; phylum Thermoproteota; class Nitrososphaeria; order Nitrososphaerales; family Nitrososphaeraceae; genus TA-21. The sequence goes on along the minus strand of DASQWJ010000079.1, from coordinate 6,265 downwards.
ACAATACTGTTCTTAGAGACCCTACTCTATTTAGAATAATAGAAGCTTCGCATCCACTTTTGGGTGATAAAGTACAGGTGTGGCCCACCTACGATTTTGCTGCACCTGTTGAGGATTCTCTTGATGGCGTAACTCATGCGCTGAGAAGCAAAGAGTATGAGTTACGAAATGCACTTTATTCAGGTATCCTTGATAGATTGGAATTACGAAAGCCAATAGTCGTTGAATTCTCAAGATTGGAATTTGAAAATATGCCAGTTTCCAAAAGGAAGATTAAACAATTAATAGATAATAAACAGATTGCAGGTTGGGACGATCCTCGCCTGCTCACCTTGTCAGCATTGCGTAAACGGGGCTTTGATCCTAGAGCAATCAGAAGATTTGTTTTGAGTCTTGGATTAACACTCGCAGAATCAAAACCGCCGTTCAAGACACTAGAATCGATGAATAGGAAAATCCTTGAACCTATTGCAATTCGATTTTTCTTTGTCAAAGATCCAATAAGATTAGTAGTACAAGATGCAAAAAATACCAAGGTAATCCTGAAAAATCACCCGAATATTGATCTTGGTACGAGGCAGGTTGAAGTTTCCAATGTGGTTTATATTTCACAGGATGATGCCATACTTCTTACGGAAGATGAAGAAATCAGACTCATGGAATTATTTAATATTAAAATTAGCAACATAGATCGGGAAAATAAGGTAATTACGGCTTCTTATCTAAATAATGAGATCGTCCGAGAAATGAAGAAAATTCAATGGGTATCAGACAAGGACAAGACAGACTACACCATCCTGGTTCCCAAGGAACTGTATGTTAATGACAAATTTAATCCAAATAGTTTGGAACGTATTGAAGGATACGCAGAGACTTCTGTATTACATCTAAAATCACAGACTCCGCTACAATTAATTAGATTTGGTTTTTGCAATACCTTAGAAAAAACATTGGCAATTTTTAGCCACAGGTAGACAAAATGAAAATCGGAAGAATTAAAATAAAAGATGTCGGCGAAACTTATGGAATAATCTCTCCTGATGGTAAAAAGATTATTACAAAGATTGATTTTCAGGAGCAGACTGGGGTTCCAATCCCTCAGACCATAAAAGAATTTATTGTAAGAGGATGGATTAATGAAGTAAGCAAGTATATTTCAGATATCAAATTTAGTAACGATATTATCCACAAAGATTTATTGACGCCCATTCCAGATCCACCAAAAATAGTCTGTTTGGCGTTTAATTACTACGATCATGCAAGGGATGCAGGGCTTACACCCTCAAACGAACCTGTTATTTTTATTAAACCTCGAACAACACTAAACCATCCATTTAGTGATGTCAGGTGTCCAAAATTTGTGCAACGCCTTGATTACGAGGCAGAATTAGCAATTGTGATTGGAAAAGATACCAAAAATATAGAGACTGAAAAAGCCGCTGAATCCATATTTGGATACACCATTCTACATGATGTTTCAGCCAGAGATATACAGTTTAAGGATAAGCAATTTACGAGAGGAAAAGGTATTGATACCTTTGCTCCATGTGGTCCATGGATAACAACAGGCGACGAAATTAATGATCCTCAAAACCTGCAGATTATCACAAAAGTCAACGGTGAAACTAGGCAAAACTCCTCCAGCAGCAAAATGGTCATACCGATTGACAAAATAATATCAAGTCTAAGTCAAATAATGACATTAGAATCTGGAGATATCATATCTACCGGAACTCCTGCGGGAGTTGCTATGTCAATGAAAGAGCCAAAGTATCTGAATGATGGTGACGTCGTAGAAATCATGATTGAAAACCTGGGCACAATTAGAAATAAAATTACTTTTGTCTAGCTCAGACTATTTGGTTCTTATCACTTTGTACTCTGTTGTGTAACCTTTCTTAATCTGGTTACTTCCTTTTCTAAGATATGACAATAACTCTTGTACAACTCCGTCAATGTGGACCTAACACTTGCCAACTGGATTGAAATATTTAAAGCCTGTAAACACGTATCCATAGAGCGCTCAGTTGCGAATGAATTCATCGACTTTTTGAATGATTCTAGGAGTTGTTGATGCTCAGAACTATTTTCATTAATCAGTTTCTCAATATCATCAACACTTTTAAAATCCTTATCATGAAAATTGTCAAATTTGAACATACTCTAACATAAGGAAGGACTGAAATAAATTAATTTCATTGGCTTTAAACTAAAATGACAATATATTTTCCTAAAAATTAGGCGTGTAAACCTTCAAATTAATAATGTATTTAAATGCCGGCTCGATTTTCAGATTTGTATGGTGGTAGACAATAAGGGGATAATATCGTATATTCGAGTATTGAAGGAAGATTTGATGATATTCAAAATAAAGCCATCCGAAGGAAGTGTACCGGATTTCAAGGCAGGCCAATTTTTAACAATTGGACTGCACGTACCTTCTGAAGGCAAGATAGTCAGAAGAGCATACTCGATAGCATCGCCTCCAGAGCAAAAAAGCGTTTTTGAATTGCTTGTAAGATGGGTTAAAAAACCTGTGCCAGGTCGATTGACTACAGAATTATTTAATAGAAGAGAACAGGATGAAATTCTTTGGGTAAAGCCAACTGGTGCTTTTACAATAGACGAAAAGAAACATGATGGAACCCCAGATAATAGAAGGATGGTTCTTATCGGCGGAGGAACTGGACTGGCACCATTTATTTCATATGCACTTCATTTAAAATCAATAGGTAGCAAGCGTGAGATAGTAATATTACACGGTGCAAGTTATGTCGACGAGCTCAGTTATAGAGAGCTTTTGACAGACCTTGAAAACGAAAGCTTGGATCGTGGTAAAGATAAATGGAATTTCAGATATCGTGCCAGTGTTAGCAGACCTCAGGAATGGTTCAATAGGAGCTGGAATGGTCAGAAAGGAAGAGTCGAATCATTCTTACGACCCAAATTAGGAACGGACAAATCTCCTCTTGAAGAACTCGTTGGAGAATCAATTACACCTGAAAATACTATTTTCTATGTGTGTGGATGGCAGGGAACGGTTGATGGAGCTTTGGACTATCTTATTCCAAAGGGTTTTGTTACTGAAAGAAATAAGAAGAAAGATGGAAGTTATGGTGTAAAATTCGAATCTTATGGATAGATCTCATAATGCCTGTCCATATAATCGAATAAACCTTAACCTTATATCAAGGATAAAAGTGACCATTAGATATGAAATTTGAGTATGAAGAATTTTCTACGGTTGAAGAATTTTTCTTGTATCTTGTGTCAGTTGCTCCTTACATGAAACAAGTTCTGCCTGCTAGTTCTTACAAAGGATATGTTTTTTCCATCTTGCCTCTAACTCCTGTGTCTGGTGACGTTATGATGATGATTTATGCAAGAGGAAATATGGAACCAGGATTAATTGAATTTGATATTTCTACGAGAAAATACAAGACAGTTGCAGCTGTCGAAAGAGCTGACAAGAATTATTTCATAATACTCAGGCCAAAAATTGCGACTATTGCAGATACTGCAATCAAAGAAATCGAAAATCTGGCTAAGAAATAAAGAGAAAAATTATAAATTCATTATCCTAAAGTTTTGGAGACAAGGAGGCGGATACTGATCTGCTTCTTGCGTATTTCTCTACGATATCCTCAGGAACCTGACCATTAAACAATTGTTTTGATAAACCCTTTAGATATCTCATTATCGCCCAAGTCCCTGCCTTTATCAAAACTGCCATAAAGACTTTCATTGCAGGTCCATATGTCTTGTTTCGAATGATTATGGGAATAATGTCATTTATAACCCGCAGATTAAACTGCCAGCATTTCCAAAACAAGGTAAATTGTGATTCGTTCAAATTTCCAAAATGCATTGAATTCCTTTCAGAAAAATCTTGATAGAGTAGTGGAGCTACAAGACCACTCATTTTCATTTTGCTAAAGTCATCTATAAGGTCTATAGTGTATTGGGTTTCATCTGGTGTTTCATCTGGCCAACCAATTATTAATGTCAAGGCAGGGAACCAATGATTTTCATTCAAAATTCTGCAGCCTTCTCTTACTACCGCACCCCATTCGTCAGGTTGATAGGGTTTTGTTTTTACTCCAAGATGCTTTTTTACCATTCTGGGTGCAACAGTTTCAACACCAAGGTTCGTAGCTAGCCATCTTCCGTTTGAATCCATGTTATTTATTTTCGACAAATCTCTGATTAAATCCGGAGAAGAAGCTACAGCAGACAAGGTCATATGAGTAGTGCCTACGAAATTAGCGCCAATTGATTTTAGACCTTTCCATATATCAGTAATAGCATCTGCATTTGGCACAAAATCTTTGTTATCACATCCGTATAGTAACATTTCATCAGATTGAAGCCAAATAGAGTCAAAACCGTATTTCAAATTTATACTTGCTTCTGCTTGAAGTCTTTCCAATGGAATATCTTTTTTCGATCTCTTGTTTACATCGCAAAAATCGCAGCCTCTTCCGCATCCCCTCATTGCTTCAACAAGAGAGTTTATTGTTGGACCCTGTATAGGAGGGATATTTTCAATATTTCTTACAAACGTATGAAGTAACTCTGGCGCATCTCCAGATTCAAGGTCATGAAATAGATCCAATGCTAGCTCATCAGCTTCGCCAATTACAACAGTATCAATTCCATGAATTTTCATCCTATCAGGTTTTGCCAGTTCCCATGAACCATTTCCGCCGACCACTACTTTAAAGTCATATTTCTTTTTCAGCTGAATTACTGATGCGCACATTTTTTTAAATTTCATCGCGACGTACGATAATTTTTCAGGCGACATAGTTGTCGTTACTGGCGCCATGCCTAATGGGTCCATAACATTGATTCCAACCACCGTTGTATTGTGACCTATACTTTTTTCCAGCATTTCTGGATGTGCAATTGCAATATCATCTTTTTTGTATTCTTTCAAAAGAGCACTTTCTATCCTTCTAAGTCCGCATTGCGCAACCTTTACTTGTCCAGTGTTTTTGTCGGTTTCTACACTTGGACAAAATAACTTGTCAAATACAAATTCAGGTACTAGTTCATACGGACCACACGCAATAAATCCATAAAGAAAATTACCTCTATAATTTGTCATAAGGCTACGGTCTGCTGTTAACACTACGCGTTTACCGTCTGACATTTCCTCTAATCCTCAAGTTCGATTACGTATTTGGGTATAAATCTATTACTATAATGTTACCAACTTCTACCATTTAATACAACCCTGTTCGATGACCCTTTATTAGAATTGATTTTAGCTGTCTATGTGCCAATATGTTAAGTGCGGAAAGAAACGTAACCCATCTGTAAGAAGCATGTTCATAAGATATCACTATATCCCTTGTAGGGGTAGTCGCAAAATAAAACTTGACTTCCTTGTGGGATCTTATACCATTCAATTTCATATATGAATATCTTATAGTGCCTATGAACGACATTACATCAAGATACCTTATTCCAGTTTCTTCCCTTACTTCTCTAATCAGTGTTTCAAGCTCTGATTCGCCATGCTCCTTATGTCCCTGTGGAAAACCCCATGAGCCCCTTCTGTTCTTCAATATCAGAAATTCAGGTTCCTTAACAGAAGTCGGTGGATCGTAACGTATTACAGCACCAATGGAGGTTTCCAGGAATATTCTACCTCTTTAATTTAGTACCGGGGCTAATTATAATTTTTATTGAATTATTATCTTATATTTTGATATAAATTAATTCTAAATTTAACCCCAAGATAATTTTGATTGTATTAATGAAAACGGCTCTGTTCGATTAAGGGACAAATTTAAATAAAATATAAGATTTTCCATCAGTACCTAAAGATGATAAAAACAGTTAATCAACAAATCATTATTTCACAAGGGATACTAGATTTAATGAGTAAATTTAGAAATATGGTTAATGATTGTATTAGGATTGGTTTACAAAATAATGTTACCTCACTAAAAACACTGTCCGCCAAGTCTTATAGTTATTTGGATAGATATGATATTCTAAGTTATTACAAGCTTCATGCTATTTCAAGAGCATCTGGAATACTGCAAAATAGAAAAAAATCAATTAAAAGAGGATTCAAGACCAAAAGCTCCCTATTTGAAAAATAATATGATAATTTCTTGTTATGGATTTAAGGTTGATTGGAATAATGGAGTACTAAAAATACCTCTTGGAGAGAAAAGATATTTTGATGTCAAGCTAAACAATTTTGTATTAAAAACTATATCCACATTAAGAGTGCATTCTTTTTCTATCT
>DASQWJ010000078.1:0-3105 GCA_035640315.1 Nitrososphaeraceae archaeon | reverse complement strand
AGGATGGAAGCAATAGCTGAGGCCGATCAAATCGTTATATCCCAATTTACAAAGCAAAAAGTTGAACAAAAGTTCAATATGGAAACTATTCAAATAAAAGAAGAAAAAATAAAAGCATTTGAAGACATTACCGAATATTACGTTGTGAGAGATCAAAACTAGAGTTTGTTAATGGTAGGAAATACGAACAGTCCTTAGATACAAATAATTCAATTTCAGAGAAATCTAATCATCATATGAATCCAAATAAAACTGCGATTCTGTCTTTAATGCTTGCCAGAGTAGTATATACAATCAATTGGTTTAACATTGCTTCTATTTTCTACTTTGTTGCTTCTGATTTTAAAGAAAACATCGCCATGCTTGGAATAATAAGTGCAAGCTTTCTTGTCGGTGTAGGCCTATTTCAAGTACCTGCAGGAATCATAGCTGCAAAATATGGTCCCAGAAAAATTGCCATATATGGAATCTTGATTGCCTCGTCGGCAGCATTAGTAACTGGATTAGCCAGTAATACTTCGCAAATAACTCTGTTGAGATTCATAATCGGTTTAGGGATGGCGTGTTTTTTTGGACCGAGTGTTATTCTAATTTCGAAATATTTAGGAAAAGAATCGGAGGGACTGGGAATTGGACTGCTAAACTCAGCCCATGCCCTGGGTGGAATAATAGGATTGTTTGGTTGGGTGATTTTGGCTGAACACTTTGGTTGGAGAGCATCACTTATTTTGAGTGGAGGATTGGGAATATCAACTGCCATTCTGTTAAAGAGCACATTACTTAGAGGCGTCGATGAAATAAGCAATGAGTTTAAGATAAAAATATCTCACGTTTTTGGAACGATATTTAACAAATCATTGATAATTCTCGGAATCACACTGTTAGGATTTCAAGCAGGATCGAGTATGATTCTGACTTTTACTGTATTCTACTTTGTAGATCATTTAAGAATTAATCCATTTGACGCTGGGCTTATAGGAAGTCTAAATCTAATAGTCGCCCTAGCCTCATCTCCCTTTTTTGGGAAAATATATGACAAGTTTGGAAATGCAAGGAAATTACTGTTTATTTCAGGCATAATTAGCGCTTCCAGCATGATGGGATTTGCAACTGATTCACTATATGCTATTACGGCATTGATCCTTTTATCAGGATTTTTCTTATCTGCGGGATTTGTAATAGTATATGCAAAAGCAAAAGAAATCAACAAGGAACAACATCAATATCAGACTCTCGCGGTAAGTTTCGTAAATGGCCTTTCATTATTTGGGGTCTTCTGGGTCCCAGTCTTTTTTTCCAATATAGTAGGCTACTTAGGATATGAGATAGCATGGTTGTTAGGAGGTTTGGTTATTATCATATTGATACTCCCCATAATCAGGTTAAAATGAATAAATTATTTTGTATTAAGATAAAATATTCTAAACTATTACTTAATTAAAATCCATTCATATATTCTAATTAATATATGTCGAGTTTGAATTAAATGTTCAACTTATATTCTGTGAGTAAAATGGTGAATATCTGAATGAACTGGAATAATAGAACTGGAAATTGTCGTTATTATTACATTGTCCTATTTGTCATGGTCGGCGTATTTATCCTTCCGGTTTCACAGCAATCGGCATTTTCAAATCATGGGATGGAAATAAGTCTTAAATTAAATGACGCCCAATTTTATTTACCACCAGGCAAGAACGTCCAAGTAGTCAAGTTAACTACCACGTATTCGGTTACCGATCCTGCCACTGTGGATAAACAAATCAGTGGAACTATGAAAATATATACAGCAAATGGAACTTTAATGAAAACCACATCAATTCCAAACGGATTCAAAGCAGACAAGAATGGCTTTCAGCAATTTGTTACCAGTTTACCAAATGGGCCTATTCAATCCATTACTACCGTAGTTGTATTTACTGATTTGAATAAGACTGCTGCACTATCTAATACAATAACAAACAATCTAGTTCTAAATAAAACACTATAATTCCCATCAAGATTCTCGGAAAAGGAGTACTTAAATAATTTTTCAGAGAATAAGATCATAGAATGATTACCGCAGAGATAAGTCTCGTTCCTGTAGGTTCTCGTTCAGGAACAAGCATGAGTAAGGAGATAGCACTTGCTTTTGATGCTATTAGTGGAATTAAAGATCTGAAAGCAACACTTACTCCACTCGGAACTCAAATTCAATCAAATAGTATGGTGGACATTCTAAATGCAATAAATATTGCACATGAGGCGGTTAAATCTTCAGGAATACAAAGAATAATCTCTATTGTGCATATTGATGAAAGATTGGATAAAGAGCAAAATCTTGATCAGAAGGTAGATTCTGTCATGAACAAATTGAAGTGAGCATCTCAATCTTCGTCTTGCAACATTACTTTTGACAGATTGGTTTTTTGTTGGATTAAATGATAAATTGTGCTTTAAACAGCTGCGGAAAGTTTTATGCCAATCGCCTTATTGCTTGGGTGAGAGCATCTACAGATACGACTTGAGGGGCCATGTTCTGAAATCCTGTGGCGACATGTGCGATAATCACATATTGGCTCTTCAACATCTCCCACTACATTTACATAACTTTCAGAATAGCCAAGCATACTTTGGGTACTACAACATGACATAATACCATTTCCAGAACTCTTGTTTTGGTCGATAAATTATTTTTGATTACCATTTATTGACAATACTTATCATCACCAGAATGTTCTCTACTTGCAAACTATTGAAGATTGTCAAAAGTCAAATTCCAATAATGCAGTATATTGATGACGCTATGCTATCAATCAGATTCTAATTGTAACCTTAGGTTAATTTTGGTCAATATTACGTGTCGATAACAAATCATCAATACATGATATGATGAAATGAAGAATTGCGAACCGAATAAAATTTAAGTCAAAGGAAATAAGGAGAATTAAATGTTCAAACGACTTGGTGCAGCTATTCTTTTAGTTGAGGATTTACAAAAAAGTATATCCTTCTACAGAGATATTCTTGAACTAAAAATAAAAAACCAGTCAGCAGACTGGGTTGAATTTCAAAATGACACTCAAGGTGCTGTATTAGCATTACATCCAGCACGCATCAAGCAGA
>DASQWJ010000077.1:0-2369 GCA_035640315.1 Nitrososphaeraceae archaeon | reverse complement strand
GGATTAAAATCGATACTTTCATAATAAGCTGCCAAATCAATTCCCAAATTTCCGATATTTACAAGTGCATTACTTAGAACATCAATATTGACAGGATCAGAACCTCTAAAGCCTTTCAAGATTTGCTTAGCTTTAAGACTTTCAATCATTTCGACCGCATCCTCTCTGGTTATAGGAAGAACTCTAAATGATACGTCTTTGAAAATTTCAGTGTATATCCCACCCAGCCCGAGCATAATAATTGGGCCAAATTGTGGATCATTTTGTAGACCAATAATCAATTCAGCAAGACCAGGAGGAACCATCTTTTCAATAAGCATACCTTTAACATCAAATCGGTTTGATAGTCGGTGATACATGTCGATAAACGTTTCATGAATTTCTGATTCGGAGCTCAGGCCAACTTTAACACCCTTTACATCTGTTTTGTGTAAAATTTGGGGAGAAACAATTTTTGCAACTAACGGAAAACCAAGTTCCTTAGCTTTATTTGCAGCCTCATCGGCTTTTGTGACTAATGCATAACTTGGAACCTTGATTCCATAATAAGTCAAAATCTGTTTGGCAGATTCCTCTGTTATTACTTTGTCTTTGCTCGAAATAACTTTGTCAACGATGTTCTGAATATCATTCTTATTATTCATTCAATTATCTAGAGAAAAAAGCTGTTTGGTTTCTAATTAACTTTATGTGTTTTTGTTATTTTGTTTGACAAAAAACACGGAATAATGTGTATGATAAAATCTACGAGAGCGCAAAGATGAAGAAGAACTATACAGCGATAATCCCATTTTTATCATACAGCTGCCTTTATACAGAGATTTTTTTGTTTATGGTTCTGAAAATGAAATTCACAAAAATCGTTGTTACAATCATAACAATGCCAGGCAGAGAGAGTGTAGCATACTACACATTTATCTACTGGTTTATTATAGTCAAAATCCTTTCTTGGTTTTGTGGCCTTCTGTTGTTGTTCTTGTCTCATTAGATATGTTCTCCAAAAAAAATTCGAGCAAAAATAATTGGATTTCTAAATAAGTATGATCTGATCCTCAGGATACTTCATACCTCCATTGCTGGAAGTTATTATTTTTAAATAGTTCACTTTTAATTATTTAGTAATCTAATTATTATATAAGCCTTAATATATTTTTGATAGAAGCGTTTTCTCAAAAGGTAAGGTCTTATAATTTAGACTACTTATATGAGAGGGGCAGCTTTCATTTTAAGCAGTCCCACCATAGATATTTTCAGTGCCTCTATATTTGTTGACCGTTATTCCCTATAGGGGATATCAACTACTTGCAGGTCTTCAGCGGCTTCAACATTATCATGGATAGCGATTGCCTCATTTAATAACTGCGAAATTTCATGATACCTTGCACTGAAGTGAGTAAGGAACAACCTTTTAACAGCGGAGACCTTTGCCAATGACGCAGCTTCTCTTGCAGTAGAGTGAAAACTTTCGATTGCCTTTTGACACCTGTCATCACTGAAGGTTGATTCAAAAACTAGCAGGTCACAGTCTTTAAAGAAGAGTTGTAATTTATCAGTTGGTCTTGTATCGCCGGATATTCCAATTTTTCTTCCAGCTCTTCTTGGTCCAACTATCTGACTTGATTTGATGATCTTGCCGTCAACTATAATATCATCGCCATGTTGCAACTGATGGTATAACTTACCTTCTGGAATTCCTAATCTTCTTGCTTCTTTAATATTAAATATTCCTGGCCTATCCAATTCTGTGATGCAATATGCATATGCTGGGATCGAATGGCTTGCATCACAACAAGCAACTTGGTAATCCTTCTCGTTCACTACAATGCCTTCGCCACTGATTATATGAATATTGATATCAAAGGTCAATCTGAAATTTATAATACGCATGTTTTCTCTTATAAATTCGGCTAACTCTGGCTGTCCATATATATCAAGATCTATTCGTCTTCCTTGCAAAGACATTGTTTGTAATAGTCCAAGTATCCCTACGCAATGGTCAGCATGCATATGTGTTATGAAAATTTTCATTTTCTTATTCATACCCAGACCAGCCTTAATGAAATTTCGCTGCATTCCTTCGCCGGCATCAAATAATAGTAATTCATATCCTCTCACCAACGCAAGAGATGATAGGCCACGGTTTGATGTAGGGGTTGCAGCCGATGTTCCTAGGAATGTTAATCGCATATTCACCATATTGTTAGCGTCACAACGGTTTATGTTAAAGGCTTATGTCTGTCTACTAACATATATTTTCTACATTTAGTTTTCATTTTTTATTATATTTTTATCATCTTTTTTGCACCTGGTAACCACTCTCTTGACAGGTACGCTAGGGTTACGAATGAAATACTTCAGAGACTGCTCTC
>DASQWJ010000076.1:0-22617 GCA_035640315.1 Nitrososphaeraceae archaeon | reverse complement strand
TTTTTGATGTATCACTTGAATCTCTTTACAGTTTTCTTAATTGTATTTGGGGATCTAATGAAATAATTTTGCAATCTAACTCCAACCATGTCTTGGTTCTGTACCGTATCACTAGCGATATGACTAAGGTGTTGTATTTATTTAAACCCTGTAATATTATACTATGTCTATGGTTAATGCATACGTATTGATCTGTTGTGATCTAGCTGCGTCAGAGAAAGTAGTAGAGGAGCTGGAAAAGATAGATGGTGTACAAGAAGTTTCCCCTGTATCCGGAGTGTATGACATTATTGCACGAATTTCCGCATCAACTGAGGATGAATTAAAATCCATTTATATGGAAATTAGAAAAATGAAAAAAGTTCTAACAACAATAACCTTGATTGTTTCTAAAACGCTCTAAGAATAGAACTTGTGTTAATATCACTGAAAACATATTATTGCGAAAATTCATGAAATCGATATTCAATCAGGGAGGGGATGTTAATTAACATATCAAATTAATAAAAAATAACCGCAAAATTTTCTCTTATGTGGTAAAGAAAATGCAATATATCCGATTATCGTATTCAGTGAGATAAATGATGGGTTAAATTGGTTTATTTTTTCTATGAGGTTTTTGATTTAGTAATTTGTAGTAAAAATGAAAAAGCAGAAATGTTTTCAGATGACGATCTTGTGCAATATTGTACAACCAGACGAACTTGAAATTTGTTCAATAACAGTCCCGAATATGAATGAGCTGTGGCGACCAATTACATATTGATTTCGAATACTATCTAATTGCCCTAGCTTTTGTAAACAATTATGACCTAATTTTTCTAAAATAGGAAATACTACCCAAATTGATGCATTGATTAGATAATTCTGGAAATATAATTACATTAGTAAAAAAAACAAACGCAATAGCGACGAGATTATATAAATATTTCAAAAGATTTATTTATGATAATTTTGAATTTGGAATATGATGAACACAGGGCCGAAGGCAACAGTATCTCTTCTATTGGGAACGATTATCTGTCTTGGAGCTTTTTTCCTTATTGACAATAATATTCCAGTACAAGCATTGCATAAGGAAGAACAAATATTAGAAAGTTATGATGATTTGGCAGATTTTGCAAATGCAGTTAAAAGTGGCGATGAAGAGGATTTAGAAGAAATACCAATTCAATCAATGGAAGCCGCAGACATTTATGACGACGCAGATGATAATTTGAAAGACTGTATAGACCTGGCAGCTGAGGTAGGAGATAGTCTTACTGATCGAGAGGTTGTACATTGCGTTGATGATGCGAACTATTTTGAGACCAAGTATGCTTCAAATAATACTGTTCCTGCTGATACGAGTTTTGCGACATCCACAGACGCTTCAGATACAAGTGAGGAGACCTCAATTGATACTACATCAACTGATACTTCCGATACATCAACTTCCGATACATCAACTGATACTTCCGATACATCAACTTCCGACGGTGTTACGGGAAATAGCTTGGTTGATGAATTAGTAAAGACAGGTAAATTTACAGAAGATGAAGCTAAACAATTTGTGAGTCAAAATATGTTGGGAGGTGCCGACATTAAATCTTCTGATGATACCAGTTCTAATACCAGCACTGATGATACACAAACAACCAGCACTGATGATACACAAACATCTTCTAATACAGGTACCAACACTGATAATGCGATTTCATCCACCAATGAAGAGAATCAAGCAGATACTTCAGATAGTAACAATAGTGGTAGTCCTGAAGATTATGATAGTCTCGATGCGCTTGTAAATGATATCAAAAACGGAGTCGTCGACACTGATAATATTCCATTGGATGATCTACAAAGTTCTGGAGCATATCAAGGAGCAGATGAACAGACACAAGATTGTATAGACTTGGCAGCAAAGTTTGGAAGTAACCTTAATGATTATGAAATAGTTCGCTGTTCTGAAGACCCGAATCATTTCAAGAATATGATAGCGAATAATGATGCCAACAGCAATGATGCCAACAACAATGTTGAAAGCAACAATGACAACAATAACAACAATGGCAGCAATAATGAATCTGATGATGGTACTGCATAACTAGTATCATCAACACATTTTATTTTCTATCGACTAATTACAAATAATCCCATACTACTCAATATCATTAGTATCCATACAATTTTATTCCAACTAAAAATTTTCTGCCCATCAAGATTTCCAAATGGAAATAAATTAAACAATGCGATCCATGAATTAAATATCGCTCCAGTGTCCAGGTAACCAACGGATGGAAACTGATAAGTTAATACCCAAAACATGAATCCCATGGCGACATTTGTAAGAGGGCCAACAAATGCAACTCTCCCAAATTTGCTCCTGTCAGATAAATCTATCATGACAGCTCCTGGAGCAATAAATTTGAATGGAATCGGTATTGCCGAAATGCCAGTTACTACCAATCCGTATAAGTTTGTGCGAAACTCTGCCCAACTTCCATAAAATTGAGCTAATAGTTTGTGCGCCATTTCATGGACTAGAAATGCACTAACAAATATTATCAGAAATTCAATAGTAATACTCTTATAATGATTGATAGACCAGCCAACAGCTGTTACTAAAATCGTCGCCACCAGCAGGTGAAGGATCTCTATTTTGGAAAATTTTATTTTTAGTAGTGCGATTTTCAAACTTGAATTCTTCGTATCATGGTACATCAGATTTTTTTTATCAACATATTCTTTCAGAGAAACACACGAATGATTCATAGGTATCCTATGAAGATTGCAGAATACTTTATTACAATAATTGCACCTAAAGGGGAGACTTTCTTCCCTCCCACAAATTTCACATTTCATTAATTTAATCCATACTCTCCGAGTTAATTCAAGGTAAAATACTAGAATCTCACATTTAAAAGTGCGTTTTCAAAAATTCTGAGTTACATATTTCATTCAACTTGGCATAATAACAATACATTATGAAAAAAAATAGAATTCAGATCCCCGTCTAAATCAATTATCAGATGGTAAGATATATGAACATTAAAATTACTGTATTAAGTATAGAGAAAGTTTGCCAAATAATTTACCAGCTGATGATACTAATGATACAGATGATAAACTTGTCCAACGTTATGATACAATATTGAAAGAAAGTGCATTGTTAAGTACCTTTTCTGGTATCCTCTTTGGATTTTTGCTGAACATGGCAATAAATGTACCCAATAATTTTGAATTTATTGACAAGGTAACCCTGATTGTAGCATTGTATTCTACTACTGTGGCAGCTTCATTATTTGTTATGCCAGTAGTCTATCATCATTTACAGTATCCTTATGGAAGCCTATCAAAATTCAAGAGTAGAAGCCATCGGTTTATTCTTTCTGGATTAATACCTGCAGGCCTTACCCTATACCTCGGTTTACAACTTGCCATCCACTCTCTACTTGGATCTATAGAATCATTTATTCTTGCTTCGCTACCATTCATTCTGGTTTATTTTTTGTTCAGAGCTCGTAAGGGCGAATTTATGAGGAATCTATAGGATCTACCTATTCTATACTCACATAGTAAAAATATATACATATTCATAACGTACGTATAAGGAGTATCATTGAAAATATCTATTATTGACATTGGTTCTAACACAATCAAGTTGGTCGTTTACGAGGTAAGAAAGGATAACTCTTTTATTGGTGTTCAACAAGAAAGCACAAAGGTTAAGCTTGGGGAATCTCTTGCTTATTCCGACAGTCTAAAGGAACAATCGATCCTCAAAAGTATAGACGTTCTTCTTCAATATCGTGATATCATAAGACTTGAATCTACGAATAAGGTTCTTTGCGTAGGTACTAGTGCAGTTAGGGAGGCAAAAAATGGTAAATATTTTATCGATCAGGTTCTAAAGAGAACTGGATTTAAAGTAAGAGTTCTCAATGGGGAGGAAGAAGCTTATTATTCTTACCTGGGGGCTTCAATGACAACCTGCATACCAAATGGCCTGTACTTTGACCTGGGAGGCGGAAGTTTAGAATTAGTTTACACTGAAGACTTTAATATTAAGAAGGCACAGGCCCTTCCATTAGGAGCGTTACGTTTAACCAGAACATTTGCTAGTGAAGATGGTTCTTTCTCAAAAAAAAATTGCGATAATATGGACCAAAGAATTCTCGACACACTTCCAACTAAGAAAAGCTATGGAATCGGAATAGATACGTTACTTGTAGGAGCTGGCGGAACGTTAAGGGCTTTGGGGAGATATGATCAAAAGCGTTCGGGATTTCCATTTGAAAAGGTACATAATTACAGATTATCATCAAACACAATCGATTCTCTTCGCAAGGAACTAAGTTCGTTAAAGCCCAGTGAAATTGCTACTCAAGGAGCATTTGATTCCACCAGAATTGAAACGGTTGTTGCCGGCATACATGTAATTCATGGTATCATGAAGAAATTTGACTTTGAGGAAGTTATCATAAGCGGCTATGGCATACGTGAAGGCATCCTTGCTTCCTTTATTCAAAATCCAAACACACTCGAAAATCATAATATTGAAAAACTAGGAAAACAGATTGTAAGAATACTTTCTTATCATTCCCACAAACATGATATTTCAAATTTTGGGCTTGATAATATGACACGTGATATGATCTATCATAGGCTATTGAAAGATAGGGAAGTTGAGATTCTTTCGTATGCACTTTACACTTTGGGAAAACTACCCGAGTCAAATAAGTACTATAGTCTTTTCTATCAAGTATTGGATGAAGATTATCCACATCTTACGTATAGAGAGCAAATGATACTGGCATTGTCCATAATTTACTCAAAGAAAATGAGAATCGGTGAAGAGCTCTTTTACAAATATAGTGATTTGTTAAAACCACAGAATCTAAAGTCTATTCAAAAAATTGCGATATTGCTCAACCTAGCTAGTATAGTCATAAAGACCAGATCTCAGATAAGTACAAGATTAACAGATAATCAAAGCATGATTTTTACCATAATTCCTACGCAGAAATCATTTCCGACTACCTTGTTAAAACAAATAATTGAAAAAACTAGCAAGATATTTGATATTCCCGTACAATATCACATACCCGATAGGATAAATCGATTCAGAGGCTCTACTAGGAACATTATTTCAATAAAATCTCAGATTTGATAGCCGTGTCCTACAACAAAAGCGAAATTACAAAAAGTATTCCCATGAAAGGCAAGCTCATAGTTGTTGAAGGTATAGATGGCTCCGGAAAATCAACCCAACTTAGATTATTAGAGAAATGGCTTATTTCTAGAAATATACCGGTATTTTTTACAGAATGGAATTCATCAGAGACAGTTAAACAGATTACTAAAAAGGGTAAGAAAAGCGGTAGGTTGACCCCAATTACATTTTCCTTACTGCACGCAACAGACTTTGCAGATAGGTATGAAAGGAATATTCTGCCGCTTTTACATGCTGGCTACATTGTTCTTGCTGATAGATATGTCTATACTGCGTACGCTAGAGACATAGTCAGGGGATGCAATCCAAACTGGGTTAAAAAAATATATGAATTTGCAATAAGACCAGAGATCGTGTTCTATTTTAAGGTACCTATAGATACAGCAGTAGATAGAATACTTTCCGGTAGACCAAGACTAAAGTATTATGAGGCAGGTATGGATTTGAACTTGAGTAATGATCCTTATGAGAGTTACAGGATTTTCCAAAGTAGAATTATTGAGCAATACGAATCCTTATCTGTCTCGGAGAATTTCACCATCGTAGATGGAACAATGGAGATTGAGGAGTCACAGAGATTTCTGAGATCATTAGTGATGAAGTTATTACCGTTGAATTTTGCGAAAAATAGGAGGCCTAAAACACTTTGAATTATAGAACAATAGGATCGTTAAAAGGTAAGAAACTGAGAAAAACAATATTTTACGGACATGCTATTCCCTATTTGGAAGATATCGAAATAAAAGGGAGATTTATTGTAATAGAAGGTCCTGACGCATCCGGTCGAAGTACACAGATTGAATTATTATCGTCAAAACTTGAAGCTGACGGTCATGCGGTCTTAAACGCTGGATTAAGACGTTCTGAATTAATCGGTCAGGGGATATTAGAGGCAAAAAGAAATTTTGTTCTTGGAAGAAGGACTATAAGTTTATTTTATGCAGCAGATTTTGCAGATCAATTAGAAAATAAAATTATTCCTGGATTAAGAGCAGGATACATTGTTCTTTCCGACAGATACATTTATACTCTCATGGCTAGAGAAGCAGTACGAGGCATAAGTAGCTCGTGGTCTAGAAATCTCTATGGTTTTGCTTTAAGACCAGACATAGTGTTTTATCTCGATGTTGATCCAAATGAACTTGTACACAGAGTGTTCAAAAAGAATTCCTATTTGGATTATTATGAATCGGGTACTGACCTTAGACTATCTGATAATATGTTAGAATCCTTTGTAATGTATCAAAAATTATTAAGAAAAGAATTTAAGCGAATGCAAAACCGATATAAAATAGTTTCAATAAATGGTAATAGATCGGTAAGCGAAATTAATGAAGATCTTCAAAAAAGGATTGATGAATATCTGCAAAGTCTACAAAATTATTGACAATTAGGCTTTTAAACTCAATCAGAGCATTTTATCCGTAGATAAGTTAAGAACAGTACGTTTCTGGACTCAATAATTATGAAACGGTTATTTCCTTTGTATTCTATCTGCTTAATGTGGAAAGGAAATCACATACAGAAAATCATTCTCATAAAAAGTCGAGAAAAAAGAGTCTGTATTCGAAATCCATAGGAAAGACATTGGCAGGGGATATGTATCCAAGTACAATAGATGGATATTGGTTTGTCGTAAGTCAAGGGATTATACTTAATACATTTGATTTTGTTACTGTAAATAATTTCAAATCTAAAACGATTGGTCTAATTCAGGATATAAGAGCATTACCTTCAAGGCCATCTGCTAAATATGGAGCTACTGCCGCAAGTGTTGCCGTAATAGGAAACACTGGAATTAAGATGAAATCTGGCAAAGTCAAAACTATAAACTTGCCAGTTCTATCAGGAAAAGATGTTCGATTTTCAACCCAGACTGAAGTATTATTTGCGTTAGGTGTTCCAGAAATGGAGTCTCCAATACCAGCTGGAATTATAGAAATGAGTAACGGACTTCAGATTCCAGTCTCATTGGACATTACGTATTTGGCTGGGCCCGACACGGCACATATGAATGCGACAGGAATATCAGGTAACAAGAAGACGTCATACATCCTGTTCCTATTACAATCTTTAAACCAGAAATTACAGAATACAAGAAACAACGATAATAAATCTGGTAACAGTATATCTGCAATTATCTTTAACACAAAGGCCGATGATCTACTATATCTTCATAATAAATCCAAGAATATTGAGCAAGATACACGGGAGGCATTTCGAACTTTAGAGCTTAAGCTTTCAGCGTTCAATAATGTGACATATTTTCTTCCGAGAGGGACCGATGGCATGCCAAACTCCTTACACATACCTGAATATTTCAAAACATATTCTTTTGAACTTCGAGATATTTATGATAGATTGGATCTTTTGTTCTCTGGAAGTTTGGATCTAACCGCTATTTCATCTATAACTAACTATCTTCATGAAAACTGGCCTATTACCGATGATTCTGGAGGAACAATATCTAATTGGACAGATTTGATTAAATTTGATCAATACCCCAAATTCGTAACTTACAACAGAACGATTTTGCAAAATTTTATTAGCCATATTCATAGATTTAGAAAATCTCCTATATTTGTGGACAAGAAGAAAAAAAGCATCTATTTAGGTGACGAGATCAAAAAGATTAAAGCTAATGAAATTTTTGTGATAGATGTATCTGCAATACCATCAGTAGAAGAACAGGCATTTGTAATAGGCGATGTATTTAAGAGCATTAACGAATTGTATTCAATAGGTCATGCCAGTCGGATAAATCAAGCTGACTCTAGAATTCCCAAATCAGATATCAAAAAAGGAAAACGTCATAAGAAGAAATCTGAAATTCCAAAATACATGATCATATTTCTTGATGAAATCAATCGATTTGTTCCAAAGTCCCAACATATGTCCAGGTTGAATCCTGTGGCTGATGAGATAATGAGATTTGTAATTGAAGGTAGATCTCGTTGCAATATTCTTCTTTCTGCACAACAATTTAAGAGTGAAACAGATTTTAGACTTCAAGAAAATATAGGACTTCATGTGATAGGTAAGCTGGGGATAACGGAGCTTCTCGCAGGACCATATTATTCAATGATTGATGAGCAGGTTAAGAGAAACATAGCTAGACTTGAAAGAGGCGAAATGATTATGGTTCATCCGGCATTTAGGCATCCAGTAAAAATATGGTTCCCAGATTCATCCTATCAAAGGCCCTAATTCTCTGAAAAATTTTTGATATCCAACTGCAGAATTACGCGTAATTAGTTGTTTGGTTAAGTAATATATTGACTTTATAACAATATGAGAATCGTACAAATATCAGACCTTCATGTTGGGGGTTTATTCAAACAAGATGCATTTGATACGCTTGTAGAGGAGGTTAACAATGACCTAAAACCAGATTTGGTAGTGTTTTCCGGAGACCTTACAGACGATGGTCTAGTTTTTCAGCTCAAAAAAGCACAAGATGAGATCAAGAAATTTGATTGTAGGGATATCATAATATTTCCGGGAAATCATGATTATCGTCATACTGGATATCTCATATTTGAAAAATTCTTTCCCTCATCTCTCAAACGTGTACACGAATTTGATAACGGTAAAATCATACTGGTTACTGTTAATACTGCAAGACCTGATTGGGATGAAGGAGAAATTGGTCGGAGTCAGATTCTATGGATGGAGAATACTCTGAGCAAATATGACGAATTTGTAGAAGAAAAGAACATTCCTAGGTTAAAGATTGTTTGTATGCATCATCATTTGATTTCTATTCCTGATACAGGATACACCAATGTAGTTGGAATTTCGGATGCAGGAGACGCATTACGTGCTTGCTTAGAGAGTGGGGTGGATGTTGTAATTTGCGGTCACAAACATAGACCGTGGATGTGGAATTTGGGGAAGCTGTTAATTGTATACGCTGGAACTGCATGTTCGTGGAGATATAGGGGCGTTTTCGATGATACCTATAACATAATTGATATTAATAATAATAAGATACACGTTGATATCAAAATGGTAGGAGGTAAAAAAATACCTCTCTCTGAGATAGTAAAGAAATTCAAACAGGAAATCCGAACTCAAGCGTTACCAAGCTAGGTTAGCTTTCAAATCAACTTCTAATAGTAGAAAATCATAATAAGGATTGCAAAAATCAACAATTGATCAGTTGAATGAGTTTAAACCCCTAAGTTTCTCCATTCAATATAGTTGGATAATAATTCGTCCTAAAGTTGATGAGACCTAGAAAATAATTTATTTGGTAGTATTTAAGTAAATTTAATGGAATTATTCATTTTACGACATGGCGAGGCTGGGCAAAGATCATTGTCGAGCGACCGAATTCGTCCATTGACATCAGCCGGAAAAACTGAAATATTTGAAATTGCCAAAGCCTTAAAAACAATTGGATTAAAATTTGACTTAGTTGCAACCAGCCCTCTTAAAAGGGCATATGACACAGCCATGATAGTATCTGATGTGTTTAAGCTTGGAAGCAAAGTTCAGGTATGGAATGAATTAGCTCCTGAGGGAAAAAGGACAGATATATACCAGAAGTTATCACAACTCCGAGAAGAATATTCAGTTTTGATTGTTGGACATCAGCCATTGTTGGGAGAGATGATTAACGAAATCATTCATAAATCAAAATCCAGTCCATGCAATTTTCTCTTAAAGAAAGGCGGAATTGTGAGAATAAGACTCCTTAAAAAGAGTAACATACCTAAAGGTGAACTCAAATGGTTGCTAACTCCTAGAATATTAAAAAACATCAACAAAAAGAACGTCAAGTAAATGACCAAAGAATAAATAGTTTAGTGAATCATAGTTTATAATGTCAAGTCAAAAATCAAAGAATAATTCATCTGATTCCAAAGTTTTAACAGCATTAAAAAATAAGAAATCTAAGGGTACAAAACTGGATACACGTTCAGATACGGAATCAAAACCGCAAATTAAATTTAAGAAAGCAAGGAAAATCTCAAAATCTATCAAAAGAATTGAATCGGAGATGTCGCATATACAAACTCAATTACAAAATATAGAAAATGATCTTGACAATATACTCAAATTTATAGAGAATGGGAAAAAGACTAGTACAAAAAATAATGTGAATCACTAACATAGACTTTTACTCTTCAAAAAATTAAGTATTCTTCGTTAAGCGACTTTAAATCATATTATTCCTCAAATTTTAATTCCTTTGGGCGCCATAGATTTAGCAATTCACCTTTCGTCTTGGAAATTATTTGCTTCCATGACGTTATTGGCAGACTTATACACGCAACGGTACATGTGGGCATTGTAACGATTTCACCTGTTAATACTTCGACTAATTGTTCTGAATTAGGATTGTGCCCAACTAACATTATTATGTCATGCGTATCCTCCTGATTTATCAGTACATTAAGATAGTCTGAATGTCCTGAACCATAAAGTGTTGGATCAATCAAGATTTCATCTTCATATCTACACGCCTTGGCAACTTTCTTTGCAGTAGACTGAGCTCTTACTGCTGAAGAGCTTATTATTAGATTTGGAACAAGCCCCTCCTTGAGTATCTTTCTACCCATCATAGGGGCGTCTCGTTTACCTCTATTATTTAGCGGTCTATCATGGTCTGATAAATCTGCAAAATCCCAACTTGATTTTGCATGGCGCAGTACCAGTAATAGTTTGTTACTTTTATTCAAGGAAACTATGTATTAATCAACTTGAGGATGTATATAATTATTTTTTTTACAATATTTTCATTCATTAATATTCCAGCAACTCTAAAACTAGTTTTAAAATTAATGTTTCTCTTTCGATAACGTTTCTCTCATCAATACCTTTAGTATTAATGAGTAATCTTTCACATAAGCTAATCTGTATTTTTACCATGTCCTTCAAGTTTCTATAGAAGGGTTGATTCAAATATTCTATACAGTATACAGGATGTTCTGCTGTTTTGCTTTCCGTAGCTTTAGGAATTGATTTTAATAAACTTATTTTTTCTAATTCAGAGTTTTTCATCTTTTGATTAGCGCCTCCAATAAAAGTGACTTGAACAAATCTGGTTCTATTTTTCTCCTTAGTGAAATTCTGCAATAATTATGACTATGAATACAATCCTCAATTTTATCACATTTACAACATATCCATGAAACATATTCCTGGCAAATATTACAGGTGGCAAAAGGAGTCAAACAAAACCCACATACTCTGCAAGATTCCCTATTAAACATACGTTAGATGACACTAATCTGGTCTTATTAGAATTGGCGAAGGTGATCGTGTAGATCCTAATAGACTATATGAAATCTTTATGAATTAAATGCTGAGATAGCAAAATGGCAAATTGCCATTTTACGCTATCTTTTCTGCATTTTTATAGTAGAACCAATTAATTTTCAGTGTCCGTATAGTTCCCATCTTGATATGTTTTTTCCACATTTTGAGCTGCCCTTACATCGAGATTAGAAATTACATGCCCTAAACTCCATGTATCGTAGTCTAATGCCAAAGTATTCCAAGTTGATGTCATGTTTGGATGATGATTTAATTTTTGGGAAATTTCGGCCACTTTATACATAAATTCAAATAAGGTTGAAAAGTCAACAAAATTGAAGGTCTTGTGCAACTTTTCGTCCATCATTATCCACCCTGGTAGATCCTTTAATGCCTGGGTTATTTCACTATTCGACAGTTTAACATAATTGGGAATTGTTTCATTATGAACTGAATCAAGAGTATCCTTAATGAATGAACTATTGGTAAAGGAAAACATTGTCTTATCAGGTACGGTTTTTTGAGTCTGTCCCAGCACCGGTGCATAACTTAATGTCACTATACTAAGTAACAATATACTAAGCATAATAATTGCCCGCTTCATTACAGGATATACTATTATGGTGTGATATTTATTATTGTTTTATAGTACGGGCTGATTAATGTGTATTAATTATCGATTATTGATTTTCTACCGTTCTATATCATCATGAATTGATAAACATTTATTGTAATGTATAGGTCTATCAGTTAGTTGGCTAGCAATGATACTAAAGTTCTATTAGTACTTTCAATTTCGATTCTTCTCTCAACTATCTTTGGTATCTTGATCCCTTCCATGGGAGAGCTATTTTCTCATTACATTCTGGTAATTCTTGGAATATTGTTATTTCTGAATCTTATCCAGCTAGAATTCCAAGATCTTGTTTCAACTTTTAAGAAACCTAAATTGTTATTAATGCTGTCAATTATGAAAGTGATTATTATACCAGTAACAATGTATGTTGTTACTAGTCAGCTTAGTCCAAAACATGCACTTCCAGTACTTCTATTATCAGGAATTTCCACCGGACTTGGTGCTCCTTTCGTTACCAATTATGTTGGAGGAAAACTTTCTATTATTGTAGGAATGGTAATTGTAACATCACTTGCCGTTCCCTTCATATTACCTATATTAGTATATGTACTTTACAATACTGAATTTTCTGTTCCAATTTTTGATATGATCTTCTTGCTTGTTGTATCTCTAGTATTTCCTTTAGTAACTAGTGGATTGATAAAAAAATATTTACCCAAGTTAGCAACGACAATTAAAAACAGTTCATTGCCCTTGTCAATTATTTTAATGGATATGATAAACTTTGCAATATTTTCAAACTTTTCAATTTATTTCTATTTTGATTCGTCTTTTGTTATCCTTACAACTGTAATTGCTATTTTATTATTTGTAATATTTGCGATTATTGGATATTTCATGTTGTATCTGGTAAATATAGACTCTTCAATAAAATACAGGATTTCAGGTCTTATTGTCATGAGTTATGTAAACAATATTCTGGTAACTGTTTTTGCACAACAATTTTTTGGTTCCCAAGTAGCTGCACTTGCCGCATTTTATAATATACCATATTATATGGGAATCATTTTGTTAAAATTATTATTTTCAAGGAAGGTAAAGATTGGTAGTAATTGAGTAACAAAATTCCGAGATGAAAATGGAATTCATATCATATTAATAACCGAATTCAGAATTCTCAATTATTTAATGGATAGCACACAAAAATATTCGGTGTTCATTACAAGAAAAATACCAGAACCAGGGCCATCAATATTGAAAAGATATTTTCAAGTCAATATGAATTCTGAGGTGAACGTACTTGATAGAAGTGACCTAATTAAGAGTGTCAAAAATGTAGACGCAATATTATGCATGTTAGGAGATAAAATTGACTCAACCATAATGGATGCAGCAGGATCTAATCTTAGGGTAATAAGCTGCTATAGCGTAGGATTTGATCATGTAGATATTAATGAGGCACAAAAAAGAAATATCATAGTCACAAACACACCCAATGTTCTGGCTAATACAACTGCTGATCTCACCTTTTCGCTAATTCTATCTGCTGCCAGAAATATTGTCAATGCGGATCGTCACGTACGAAATGGAAGTTGGAAATTCGGATGGACTCCTGATCTCTTTCTTGGCTACGATATATATGATAGTACTTTGGGAATAATTGGACTCGGGGAAATTGGAGCGCTTGTAGCAAAACGTGCTAAAGGATTTGGTATGGATGTTCTTTACTATAGTAATAACCGTAATCGTAAGATCGAATCAGAGCTTTCTATCTCATACGTTTCATTAGAAGAACTTTTACAACGCAGCGACTTTGTTTCTATACATGTATCGTTAAATGAATCAAGTATTCACATGATTGATGAATCAAAAATTAAGCTAATGAAAAAGACTGCCTTTCTCATAAATACCTCTCGAGGTAAAGTCATAAATGAACAGCACTTGATCAAGGCATTAAGGGATAAACAAATAGCTGGGGTTGGGTTGGATGTATATGAAGTTGAACCAATTTCCGCATCCAATCCGTTAATCAAAATGCCACAAACTATATTGTTGCCACATATAGGAAGTGCAACTTACAAGACACGATCCAAAATGGCAGAAGTTTCTGCTAACAATATTGTAAACTCTCTTGTTGGTAACGGAACAGTTTATGAGATTGGATAAGAGAACTTGGCTAAGACTAGAGGACTATTTATGAACCCTTATGTTTTCTATAATCCACCTTTCTTTCATGCTCCTCTCTAACATGATGCAGTCTATCCTTCTCATGAATAAACTCTTTTCTGCAATCGTGGCATTTGACAATGGGATAATGATGAATTTGTCTCATATGACTTATCAATTCTTCATTCGTGCCAAATTTCAGCTGATCTATTTCGCAAAGAAATTTCGTACGGTGAAAGAACCCCATTGCCATAGTTGCATATTTCAAGTAATAAAACTTTCTTGCAAGTCCATAAAATCTCCATATTCTGACATATCATAATCTACTTGCTCTAATTAGTTGTCTAATACCTGTCATCTGCAGCATCAAAATATGATAGCCTTGATGGCTAAGATATCCAGCTAGTCAAAGAATATACTTGTAATTTTTATAATAGTTAAAGTAATTTTCAATCATGAGAAGGCAACCTAATACGGAAATGGTGGTTGTGACACTTTTAATCGCAATTACTACTTGTTGTTTATTAGTTTATGTCAGTACTAGCAGTGATCACAATCTACATGGTCAAACCACTGTGAATGATAACAAGACATTATTCGTTACTGGTTCAGCAACAACCCAAACAAAACCTGACAAAGTTACTGTATCGTTAGGCGTGGAAACTACCAATGCTAAAGCGAAAACTGCATTGGCAACAAATTCTGAATTAATGAATAAGATTATCAACGCATTAAAAATTGCAGGGGTCAGTGAGAATGAGACAAGCACATCATCATTCACAATAACTCCAAATCGTGATTACACTATAGATAAAGATCAAGGTAAACTGGTCGGATTTACAGTTAGCAATTCAATACAGATAGATAGTTACAATGTCAATGACTCTTCAGAATGGATTGATATCTCGGTTGCATCGGGCGCCAATAATGTAAACAACATATACTTTACTGTGTCCGATAAGAAACTTGAAGGAATCAAGAACGAATTGTTAAAAGAGGCTATTGTTAATGCAAGAGAAAAAGCTGATATTGCAGCTTCCTCATTGGGACTCAAAATAACTGGAATAAAAGCAGTAAATATTGATCAAGCCACTCCGTTCTTTACCGGACCATTGCAATATTCTGCCGAATCATCTAAAATTGATGCAGGTTTACCAGCAGCTCCAATAATTGCCGGTGAACAAGAGATATCGATGACTGTTAGCATTATCTTTCTTTTGGGAGAATAAATTATTCTCACCTCTTAATGAACTCAGAATACAAGAATGGATTCAAGCCTAAATATATATAGAATGCTTACAACTTCTAACTGATGTCATATTATAAAGCACCACGATTTCCGACCACTAATAAAATAAAAATTGCCGCAGCAGTTATCACTGTAATCATTATAATAATTGTGCTGGCCGAATCAATTGTAATTGTTGAAGCAGGTCATCGAGGAGTTGTCCTCTATCTTGGAGCTGTTGAAAATAGAGTACTAGGAGAAGGTGTGCATTTCATTACGCCTTTTGTTGAACAAGTTGTTCAGATGGAGGTAAGAACTCAAAAATTCCAAGCAGAGGCAACTGCAGCTTCGAACGATTTGCAAGAAGTGCAGACTGTTATTGCATTAAACTACAGAATCGACCCGCAGGAAGCAAACAAGATTTACCAAATATTGGGCGTTAACTATGCAGACCGTGTAATATCTCCAACTATACAAGAATCAGTAAAAGCTAGTGTGGCCAAATTTAATGCTGAAGAATTAATTACGAAGAGAGAAACGGCAAAAAGTGTAATAGCTGATGCCATTAGAAGTACACTTTCTTCAAATAATATCCAAGTACAAAATGTTTTTATCACTGATTTTAAATTTTCAGATGCTTTTGCTACTCAAATAGAACAAAAAGTAGTTGCATTTCAAAAGTTTCTTACTGAACAAAATAATCTAAGGGCCATTGAGGTTGTTGCAAACCAAACCGTAGCGCAGGCTGAAGGACAAGCAAGGGCAACAGCTGCCAAAGCAAATGGTGAATCTCAAGCCATAAAAATTATTACTCAACAATTAAGAGAAAGCCCGCAATACCTACAATGGCAGGCTATTACAAAATGGAATGGACAAATGCCGTACGCATTAGGTACCAGCGGATTTCCATTCTTCCAATTACCATTACCACAAACACAAAATCAAACAAAATAATTCAAAAGTTCCATACTTAATTTTTGAATTTTTGCCAAGTCTTAGTATCTTATCGTCCAATGCTTTTTGCTGAATGTCAAATGAAAATTTATTTCTTTTATAGGTAACGTTTATTTCTTTTATAGATAACGTATAAAACGATTCATCCGATCCATCCAATGTTCTAATTACTTTCGTTGTTCTGATGATGTTAAGTTGCTCGAGTTTTTTTGTTTTTCTATAAGTTGAAGAGAGAGGTATATTTAGAGTTGAGGAAATATTTTGCGTACTCAGTTCTCTTTTGTCAAGCAAATTCATTATTTTTAATGATGATTCATTTTTAATGATGATTCATCTATTAAGATGGAAAGAATATCCTTTGTATTTGGATCATCTATCAACTTTTAATCACAGCAATGATAATAAGTATAAATCCAGAAACTTCGGTCAATTCCTCGATTATCTCGATAGTGTTTTTGTCAGTTATATTAAAAAGATCTCCAAGAATTGTATCACCAATAACAATTAGAAAGAAACCAAATGTGAGATATAGCATAGGTAAGTATTTTGTCTTTTTGTATGCTTTGGCGGCAACAAAGACTAGAAAGAATCCGACTAATATGTGGAGGATTACAATCACAAGATAGGCCTCCATTTATTTTATCAACTCAACCCTTAGATACAAATATTTGGTATTATAGCCAGGAAAAAATGAATGACAAGTCAGTCACAATCAATTTTTCATTGGTTAGATATTTGTATTATAAATTTTAAATAAAGTTCGGTGACGTTATAGTTCGGTCCATCTAGAATTCATTGTTAGAATGACTATTGGTTGGTGCTTTGTCTCATCGGATAGGCATCAATCAATTTTGATTATGATCTTCTGGCATCCGAATTTTCATTTTCGAATTTTTGATTGTATGTATTATTAATAATTATGCAAATGATAATTCTTGGGATCACAATTGCGTTACTTAAAAGAAGACTTGTTATGACATCTTCATTATTTTCATGACACAAGCGTAACAACATCCACAAGAAAAGGTCTTTCGATAATTATTTTTTCTGACATGCAACATGCACCAGTTTAAGCATCATAAAAAAGTGTTATAATATAGGACTCTCGTGTATTATTGACACTAGTTTGCCTGATGATAGTCATATGCCTCAACTTCTAGCATATTCCATCATCTTTTTGATAGTCATTTTATGAAGATAGCTTTTTGAACTTCGTACCATAATTGTAGAGACTTAGGTAATACTGATGAGATATAACTGGAGTTATACCCCATCAGCATGTATGATTCGTAGTACTTCTCATGTGTTCAATATACCTTAAATAGAAAAACCGATGGGATTAATGCGTAGAGTATCCCATCGGAGTGTTACGACAAAGTTAACCGTGATCTGACGATGAGCATTTAGTATAATAACTCGACTTATCACAGCATCAGTATCCAGAATATTCTGTTTATCAAACCAAATTGTTTCTAGTTTGATTGATTGACCTTTTTATCAATAATAGATAGTATTTATAGTAATTAGGCTATCATATTTCAATGTCACAACAGCATAAATTACTTATTATAGCAATATTAGCTGCAATACTACCAATCGCTACAATCAACTTGTCTTTTAGTTCAATTCAAGCACAGGAAGGAGAGACATTCTCTGCAAGTCTATCTGGTAAGGATGAAGTTCCTTCAACACAATCTACTGCTAATGGTTTGGCCAAGTTCCAGACTGACGAAAATGGCACACAACTATATTATTGGCTTAATATCACGGGCTTGAACGAAATAACTGGAGCACATATACACAACGGAACTGCAGAACAAAATGGCGATGTAGTCGCTACATTGTCTGGACCAGAAACTGCCGAAAATGCCCAAAACCCAGTCATTTCTTTGAAGGGAAATATAACAAGTGATAAACTAGAAGGGCCACTAGCGGGTAAAGAACTCTCAGAACTTGTCAGTTTGATGAGCGACGGCACAGTGTACGTAAATGTTCACACTAGTGAATTTCAAAATGGGGCAGTCCGGGGTCAAATAGCATCAGGGTTACCTCCAACGGATGTTAATGTTACCTCCGTAGCACCAAACGCAACTTTAGGTCAATGATTAAGACAAGTCAATTTCTATACCTTTTTCTTTTTTATGATTGTTTTCAGGCTTAATTTAACGATGATTATGTCCAAATAGCTAAGTATTATTCAATAATTTTAGATTTTCATATGATTCTCTGAGTTTTAGATAAAGGTCTTTCATTGCCGGTTCCAGCAGGGCAAAAGAAAGGTAGAAATCTTCAGCTTCTCGCAAATATCTTTTAATCTTATTTTGCACTAGATCTCCGTCTATATTTGGCATATTACAAATGAATTTCATATTATTTTCTCGATCTGCCAATTTTATGACTTTCATATCATAATCAGCAGAGCTCAATCCTTTGCAGTAATCATGAAATCTAGCCAATTGCCTTTGCTCATTATTGTCACCAGGATAATTTTCAAGAGGTTTTATCTTTAGATCCATGCAAATCTCATAGACCCTAATACCAAATCTATACTTGAGATACGCATCAAAACCATAATCTTTTGTCTTGTATAGATCAAGTATTCTATCATTATCCTCCATGACATCATGTAATATCGATGAAACTATTTCGACACTAGTTATGTTACGATTTGCCGTGAGATAGTGCTTGACTACATCCCTTGTAACAGGCCAAATATGGGTTTCAAGAAATGGTGATTGATTATCTTCCCGTTTAATTCCACTATGAATCTCAGTTGATACATCCATCGCTGTATTAACATAATCATCAATCCTTATTCCATTTTGAGTAAGGAAGTTCTCCAGCTCTTCTCTCTTTAGAAAATCCTGATTCTTCATATTCTTAATTAAAAACTGCACAACAAAAGGATTTCTTCGTAAAAATTAAGGAATTTACTATTAGGGCTAATTAGAATACTAAATATCATTGTTGTAATTATCGATTCTTACGCCATTAACTTTCTGTTGGCGTCACTTTTTCCTATTTTTTGTTCATGGCATCAATTGCCCTCTTTTTTTCCTCATTTAGTTCATCCAGTGAAACACTATTGGCCAAAATAATAGAATCAGCACCTTCATCAATTTCACCCTCGGTAAATATCGCTGCATATTCAGTTGAAGATAATACTTTAATTACCGAATCATCCTCGGGTAGCTTTAATTCCAACTCCCGTAAGGGTATGACGGAGCCATAATTATCAATATCAAGTTCAACAACTCTTATTTTGTTTCCTTCTATTATCTTGTCCACCTTTACTAACAAGACTCACTGTGCACCATCATATTATACATCATTCAGCTACTTAGGTATTTTCGTTACCTGGTCCTAAATCAAACAAAAAGTGTTCATAAGAGCACTTTTAGAATAATGCTGACTGGATCAAAATGCTTTTTTGAATTAAATCTAATATTGTACTTTGGTAACTGGTATCTTTAGGATTTAGTGATTCAATTAATAGGAATTCTCCGTTTTTTGAAATAAAGAAGATAAAATCCTATGGATATTCTTATTAATGATATTTGTTCTATATCATCCAATGATTAATAAAATACGTGAACAGAATATCATGCTTCTACTACCAATAATAGTAACTTTAAACACTGTATTCGTTTCCGGATTTATCGATTTTGACACGAGCGGAATGTTTATGTCAAATTCAGTCGGTCTTCGTGAAGGTGAAAAGACAAAATCATCAGGATTACCGACTAGTCATTGGTGTAGAAAGTGTTCGTCTGATTCATTTTCTCTGGAAGATACCATTCAAGTTACACCTGAATCTAGTAAACCAACACTATGTGAAATATATGTATGCGACGATTGCGGCGAGAAAATTGAATATTGGAAGTATTTAGAAGGATCCCCGTCTGCCTGAACTCTTATACATTGTAAGTAGGATTTTGCATTACTATTATTTGTATTGCAAATTGCAAATCCTAGATAGTTCATTATCATCCTCGGTAATTACAGAATATGATATAATTATAAAATTCCTGATATCTAAAATATTGTATTTACGACAGTTGCTAGAAATCTAGTCGGTGCTTTAGATCAACTATTGAATCATTTAATTGCTTATTGATTAGTTCGTATGTTTCTATTCGCTGGCGGAATTTAGATAACTGTTGATAGAGCACCTGCTGTCTCCACATTATTTCAAATATAGTAACATAAGAAATAACTGTTGATCTTATGGAAGAAAACATTGAGGCGCCGATTGCCTCATATGAGTTATTTTTGGTATCATCTTTCAATCCGACAAATAGGATAAATTTTCTATCAACTAGTAAAAAGGAAGCCTTAATTCTTGAGGATTCATCTAGGTTCATGATGTTAATATCTGATTCATCTTTCATCTTCTTTGAAACTGAATCAATTTGATCATCAAATGGAGTAAGGATTCTTATTCTTAAATTATCGTTATTTTTTTTCAATTGCTGCAATTTCGGTAATATACCCATACGTTCTTGTCTATGGAAAGCATTTGGCGTTGAAAAGAGTCCTAAAATTTTATTTTCTGTTGACCAAGCCAATTTAAATGCAAGTTCTTGAACCTCAAAGGGATCTCTTATAATTTGAAATGCCTGATTTTCAATTTTCTTGCCCTCTTTCTGCAATGTATTAAGCTGACGTTCTCTAATAATATATCTCTTCAAATTACAATCGTAAACGTATTGTTCTCCGACACTAACAGACTTAAATTCCTCACCGTACAGATTTGTCAGTTTCTTAAAAATTGTGATACAATTCTGAGAATCAAAAACGTATCTGTCTCCATCAACTATTTCTTCAATTGATCTGTTGTTTTTCGGTATTCTGCCACATAATGCACAAGTTCCGCCTTTATTGAAACTTTTTTTTAGGATATTGTCATTATCGCTGGACAACTAACTAATAATTCTACGAAGTTATTTAAAGGTTTAATGAAAAATTGAATAATTTCTACTATTATTTTTTGAATTTCTATGATTTATACAAAAAACTTAATTAGAAGTTAATATTTACAAAATATTCGAGTTTTTAGCCGGCTAGACATTCTATTTCTGGGTTCTGACCGTATTATTGAGATATACTAATGTTCTAATTTTTTTTACTAGATGATTTCAAAAAACTGACTATTTGTTGTAAGTATATTTCTGTTCTCTTAAGCACATGGCATTAGCCTCAATTCAAGAAAACGAAATGACAACAAGTCAACCAGTTAATCAGGTTCACGCAAGTGTAAGCAACCAGGGTTTTACTGTGGGACAAAGTTGGGGAGCTTTGAGAAAAGCTTGGAAAGGGTATCGAATCGCAAAAGTACAAAACGATGATACCAAGATGACAGAGTATGCAAACAAGATTAGGAAAATTCAGGGTGAATTAAACATTGCCGTATCGGCATTCCCTAATTTAGGAATTTCCTAATCCTCTTTCTTTTTTATCAACTAGATGTTGATTACTTTTCGGTAATTGATACAAATGAGCAACAACAATTCACAATCATTCATACAAGAGTTTTTTTTCTTTCTAAAGACTTTCGGCGTTATTGGATTGGCCATAGCGTTTGTTATAGGTGCAGCTGCTTCTAAATTAGTAACAGCACTAGTAAGTGATATTGTCAATCCTGCGGTAGGTCTTTTTCTTCCAGCTGGAGACCTGCAAAAAATGTCAGCAAATGTTACTAGTATTTCAGGTGTCTCATCACAATTCAAATATGGAGATTTGGTTGCAAATATAATCGATTTTGCGATAATTGCATTGATTGTGTTTATAGCCTACAAATTCTTGTCAAAGCACAACCTAGTAGAGGATAAAACAAAACCTGAGTCAAAGTAAAATTCTCTTATTCCATACTTTAATCTTCAAGCAAAGAATCCATTTTTCTATTCAAATCCAAGATTTTTTCAAGTAGACTTTCATGCCGTTCTTCGACCTGTTTTATCTTTTCAAGTAGTTTTTCATTAGAGTTTTCCAAATGTTCTATTCGATTCAGCGTATAATCCTGCTTATCCGAAGTCTTCTTTTGTCTATTGAAAATCCACCAACTAACAATTCCACCTATAATTGCTCCAACTATGATCCCTAAATAAGTACTAGACGCATTTGTCATGTCCAAACAGGTTGGAGATAATTCCGGTATGCAGCCCCAGGTTTGAGTCATAAACCACATGATTTTAGATTAAAAGAATGCCTATT
>DASQWJ010000075.1:0-2298 GCA_035640315.1 Nitrososphaeraceae archaeon | reverse complement strand
TGGTATCCAATCGCTTTCGGGTGTAGTAGTACTAGCAGCAACTAATAGGGCAGATATTATTGATACAGCCCTGTTAAGACCAGGAAGATTCGATAAAATCTTGTTAGTTCCATTACCGGATAAATCGGCAAGGCAAAAAATATTGGAAATACACAGTAAGGACAAGCCACTAGGTACAGATGTTGACTTGGCGAGAATAGCTGAAATGACCGATGGATTCAGCGGCGCTGATACCAGTTCTGTGATTAATACTGCTGTATCCTTGGTATTACATGAATACCTTGCAAAGTATCCAACACCAGAGGAAGCAGCAAGACACGCATCAGAAGCTCACGTAATGATGAGACATATTGAAGAGGGTGTAAAAAAGATTAAAGCCCAAAGAGAAGGCAAACCGGGAGAAAAAGTTTCTGTTCAATACTACAGATAGTACCAGTTACTATTTTTTCATTTCTTAAGCATAATAGTAAGTAGACAAGTTAGTACTATTCACGACTGTATAGTTTTTCTCTGACAACTTCGTACGCCTTGGCAGCATCATCCATATTCAGAATCAAAACTATTTCATTCTGCGTGAAGAAGGCATTGTACAAAGGAATACGATTGTTGTGTAATATTGAGAGAACAATTGATAGAACTTCGTATGTATTTTCCTTGTCCGACTGAACGGTAATTGTAATTTTTGAAAGCCCCTCTTTTATTTCGCCCGGAACACCTTTTGGAGATGATTTAAACATGCTCCGAATTTCATCTATGTCTTCAGCAAAGAGCCGAATTTGCTTATTCGTCCTAAACATGTTATATCCACCACCTAATTCAAAGATTTCATCCAGGACTTGATATGTATCATCGCTTTCATGAAAATCAATATCTATAATACTTCCGGTTAGAGTCATCCTAACTCCATCCAAAATTGGATGAACTTCATAATTATTTTCTTCAAGAGAATCTGCAAATCTTTTTATCGCCACCACAAGTGTGTTAATGTTAACTTCAGATTTTGTCAGCTTCTCTACCTCAGGCTTAATTTTTTGTGCTAAAGCTGTATAGTTTGCAATACCAATACTGAGAGCCTGAAAAAATAACGTATTAGAACCAATTACTTGTCTGACGGCATGAGGTACAGAAAAAGCCTGAGAATACATATCTTTTATATACGCTATAAAAGTAATAAACCTTTCTTATATGTCCAAAAATCTACTATATGTACCAAAAATTACAAAATGTTTTATTTAGTACTTTAGAAATAATACGTCATCAATTTAACCCATCTTGTTCTAATACAGTTGACAAAGACTTTTTTTAAGCAAAATGGATGTAATGGTCGTATTGACAAAGCGTGAATTCATAATAGATAATGGGACTGAAA
This sequence comes from Nitrososphaeraceae archaeon, assembly GCA_035640315.1. Lineage (GTDB taxonomy): Archaea > Thermoproteota > Nitrososphaeria > Nitrososphaerales > Nitrososphaeraceae > TA-21. Next base: position 929 of record DASQWJ010000075.1, on the reverse strand, counting down.
AAATTCCGGAATTAGGACATCTCCACAAGAATGTTGCAGTTAAATATCTCATGAAGAGGCGAAGATCACTTTTGATGACAAAAAATCTAGAAAAAGTAGAGAATCTATTTTCTGAATTACCGCGGAAAATTAGTATCATAGGCAAACAAGTTACTCATAATTATGAGGTGAACTGGGAACGACAAGGTGTTACAGAATTTGAAGGATCAAGATTTGTTTTTACTCTAAAATCGGTAGACAATTAATTCAAACACAAATAGTTTAGCCTGGTGATTATTTATTCAATATTGTTCCTCATATCTCTAATTAGATACATGGAAATTAGAATTCGCCAACAAATTGTATCCTACTTTCGTTAGTAGAATGTTTCTTGAAATTTGTACAGGGAATTTGCGAGCTTAACTTCTCTGTTCCGAAGAATTCTTGAATATGATATAATACTCCTTATCAGTATCATATAAATTTCCATACATAGCTCGCTGGACAAAATGAGTTAGAAGAGTATTTATAATATGTGATTAGATCAAATAATTAAATTCACACATTCTGAATTTGGTGAAGAAATTTGAAATATCCGCTAAGAAATATTGTATTAGAAAAAATCAAGGAGGTTGGTAATTTGTCGGACAATGAACTTTTGAACAATTTGGAAAAAGACGGAGTATCAATAACAGTGGCAGATTTGAACAAAACGTTACTTGATTTAGAAATTTTTGGATTGGTGAGAGTAAGTTGGTTAACAAAGGACAAAAGAAGAATAGAACTGGTCACGTCATAGATTTTTTCATTGATGTTAGCGCTATTACTTGTCGAAATTGAATCCCATATTATATGATTCTCATATTCATCTTACAGATGCTGAGTATGACAGTTTTTTACCCTTAGTTCTTGCGAGTTTAAAAGGTATGGGGATAAAGGCCTGTTCAGTC
>DASQWJ010000074.1:0-2944 GCA_035640315.1 Nitrososphaeraceae archaeon | reverse complement strand
ATTGGATAAGAACTTGAAGATTAGAGAAGATATCAATTTGGAGCTTGGTAAGTTAAAGAATGAATTAAATGATATCTACGAAAGTGAAAAAATAGTTACTGAACTTGGTCCAAAATATCAAGATTATCTTCAAAAAAGGGAGGCATTAGTAGAGGTTACTGAACAGGCTTCGCAATATGATAAACTATTACTTGATAAAGTAAAATTAGAAAGCAACATCCGCAATGAGCATGAAATGTTCAGCGCTAATATAAAAACACTAGATTCAGAATTAGAAGAGCTTGCTTTGGAGCTACAAAAAATTAACAATGAAACAGTGAATTTGGACAATTTGAAAAAAGAAGAGATTCTGATAAAGAGTAACATTGATGACTCAGCTGATTTCCAAACGGATTTGGATTATGTTTCTGACAATCTGTCTACTATCAAATCAGAGATTATCTCTATTACTAACGAATTATCAAAACAAAAAACTGAACTTGATTCCGTGTTACATTTAAGACAAGATGCAGTGTGCCCATACTGTAAGCAAAAGTTGAATAAACAACACATAATGGAAATGGAAAAGAAATTTTTACAATATAAAGATTTATTGGAAAATAGGCTTGATAAATTTGAAAAGGATCTGGAGGAGAATCAAGTTAAGAAAAATGAGTTGGTAAATAACATAAAGCAGGCAGAATCCAAGAAATCCGAATTACAAAAAATTCAGATCCAACTTGCAAGGTTAAATGCCGTTCTGAAAAACAGAGAACAAATAAGATTCAAGATAAATGAAAAAACAACAAACAAGGAATTAATTCAGACCAAATTACAAGGCAGTTATTTTGTTGAAAAGACAAAGGAACTGGATGAATTGGAAAAAAGATTACGCAAAACCTATTCCTACAAGGAAAGATATGACTCGCTAAGTAAAGTAGTAAATGCTTATCAAAAGACAAATCTCGATAGCACATATGCAGAACATTCAAACTTGATTAAATCAAAACAACGTAAGATTGAGGATAAAAAAATTAAGGAAAAATCGTTGCTGGAGCTAGATGATGAAGTTTTTGTCCTTTCTACGAAGCTAGATAAACTGAAGACAATATTTCAAGACAGAGAGGAAGTGGAAAATAAACTAAAGAACTTGGAATCAGATAAAGAATTACATGAGGCTGAATTGATGAAAATGAAAGAAAACCTTGCTATGAGAAAAACGGAACATGATAGCAATTTGAAGCAAATTGAGTCATTTAACAAGAAAATAGGCGAATTGAAGGAAAGTGTTGACAAAATTATCTTCACAGATCAGATTGGCGTCTGGCTAAATCATCATTTTATTCCCTCATTAGAACAGATTGAATCTCAAGTGTTAATCAGCGTGAAGGAAGAATTCAACAAGCTATTCCAAAAGTGGTTTTACCTACTTATCGAGGTCGGCGACATAGATGTTGAAATTGATGAATTCTTTACTCCTATTGTGAATCAGAGTGGTTATCGCTTGGAAGTTGATAGTTTAAGTGGTGGAGAGAAATCCTCAATCGCACTTGCATATAGGTTGGCACTTAATGAAATCATCAGAAGGATGATAATGCTTGAAGATAACTTATTGATTCTGGATGAACCTACCGATGGTTTCAGTAAGGAACAACTCGTACAAATAAAATACGTCTTAGAAGAGCTCACCGCAACTCAAGTAATAGTTGTATCCCATGAGAAGGAATTGGAAGGATTTGTCGAAACAATATTTAGGGTAGTCAAAGAAAGTGAAAAATCGCAGGTCGAATTGGCAGCGTAGATTGACAAGAGTTGAAGATTTTAGATTGAAATTTGAAAGATAAACAAAGACTCATTCGCATGATAAACTTAGCGCACCATAATATGAAAATTTACCATTCTTAGGTAAAGTTATTGGGCTCAAAAATCTATTGACTAGCAAAATATCATAGATTGAAATTATTTTGGAAAACAATATATTCCGTTATATAATAAACTATAAAGTTGGCAGACAAGATTAAGTGTTCCCATATCCTCGTAAAGAAACAAAGTGAAGCACTATTAATTCTTGAAAGGTTAAAAAAAGGAGAAAGTTTTGATAAATTGGCAAAGGAACTCTCAACGGATAAGGGTAGCGGTAAACGCGGTGGCGATCTAGGATTTTTTGGAAGGGGAGTTATGGTAAAGCCCTTTGAGGCAGCATCATTTAATCTTGAAAAAAACCAGGTTTCTGAACCTGTAAAAACTGAATTCGGTTATCATATAATAAAAAGAATTGCGTAACTCGCGCATTCGGTTATTGGCGTTCTACATATTTTCAAACTTACAGATTTAACTCTCTAATTTGAGCTATTAAAGTTTCCAGGTTCTTCTACAGTGTTGTTCGAAAAGATGATCGTTTCATTGCTTGTGGTGTTGCCAACTTTTATTGATAAATCGCTCATATTAATAATCATGCTCGGAGTTATGTTTTGATTTTGAGCATTTATAGAACCAGCTAGAACTAATGGAACAGCAAGTGCCATTCCTATCATGAATATTAAAGCGAAATTTAGACAATCCAATTTCATGGATTTGCTATCAGTATAGTCATATATATACAGTTGAGTTACGATTTCCATATTAAGACAAAATAATCCTACCTTACAGTTTTTTGAATTCTACGTAGTACAATATTTGAACTTTTTGTCAAGGCTTTGAATTAGGATGAAAAATCCTAGGTTTCCTTGAATTTAATGATAATTACAATCAGGAGATAATAATGATTGTAATAATATCCAAGCATTGATCATTATTAGAAATTTTTAGAATAGTACTTTAATGTTTACGTTAATATACTTCACGCTCAAGATACAAATTGGCAATGAGATTTTCTGGCAAATCACATTCAAAGTTATACTTAATAGGTATTTTTGCTACTATTTTATGTTTTTCATACGGTTTCATTTCATTTTCGGGAATTCAA
>DASQWJ010000073.1:0-3316 GCA_035640315.1 Nitrososphaeraceae archaeon | reverse complement strand
AAGTGCTGATACTGCATCAAGTACACTTTTTCCAGTTGTAATTACATCATCGACAACAGCCACAGGATCGTTTACTATCCCTTCAATCATTTTTTCAAGGCCGTATGTCTTGACACCCTTTCTGACAAAGAATCCTGAAATTCTGTTTGGCAGGCTTAAATAATAACATGAGCACACAATTGCAGTAGAAATAGCAATAGCTCCTGATTCTAAGCCTCCCACCGACATTATTTTTGGAGTAACCTTTGATATCTGGGCAAGCAGCAGTTCGCCGATCAGGCCAGCTCCCTCAGGCTCGTTGGCAATAGATTTGATATCATAGTAGAATTTGCTTTTTTTGTTGCTGGATAAAGTTACATCCTTTATAACAATTCCTCTTTCCCTAATGATTTCCTTGAGTCGCTCATGTTTATCCTCAATAGTCATATTCAAACCTTAGTTGCCTCCACATGTTGTATACCTTAATTAATAAAAAGCTAACCACGAGTAAGGCTGAAGTCTTTTTCAAATCATCCAAGATTTCATTGGGAATAAATTCAGATAGAATTACAATCCAGTTCATTTTTCCTTTTCATCAAAATTATATATTCAAGGAACAAATAATTGAGCTAGCTAATGACTAAAAATATCCAGGCCGCGCTGAGTGATTGGCACTCTAATGTCGTCAGTAAGATGGTGACAAATGATCCATCAAAGTTAGCTGAATATGCTTTGCACATTTCACGTATTGTTGCATATGATAATTTAATAATAAAAGAAGAATTGGCAAAAATTGATGACATTGGTAAGAATGTTGCAAAGTCACTGAAAAGTTCATCAGAATTTAGGCCTACTCAGTTCATTGAAAAAATAAATCACCAATTATACAAGGTTGAAAATTTTAAAGGTAACAGGGATGACTATTACAACCCTTCCAACAGTTTGCTCAACACAGTAATAAAGAGAAAAACGGGCAATCCAATTACACTATCAATATTGTATATCCAATTGGCCAAATCCCTAAACTTTACGCTTTATCCAGTAAATTTTCCTTCGCACTTTATGGTAAAACATGTTCTTGATGATGAAGAAAATGAAATTATAATAGATCCATTTAACGAAGGCAGGATAATGGATGATTACTCATTAAAGGAACTATTAGACCATTTTTATCCAAAAATGAATATTGCCTTGACCAGAAAATTGGTTGACAAAGCCTCAAATCCCGATGTTATCATAAGAATGTTAAACAACCTCAAAACGAGCTTCTTTGAATGCCAGGATTTGGATAGTGCCGAACTTGTAAATGAAATGATACTGGATATCAATGGAAATGACCAGCATGGGTTGAGAGACAAAGGAATGGTGTGTCTGCATAAGAAGAGATATGAAGAAGCACTAAAATTTTTTAATATGTATCTTGACAAGTTTCCAGAAGCCAATGACGTCGACACAATTTTGGAACTAATAAGAAAAATCAAAACAAGTGATCTATGACATGTCTCTAGATTCAGAATTACTTGACATTATGAGGAAAATTGTAGTATGTACAAATGATATTGATTTGAGTAAGAAAACTCAAAATACTGTATTCATACTCTTCGTAGAGGAATCACAAGGCTCAGCAGGGGGAAGAATAGGCGGGGCAGGATTTAGAAGAATAAGTAGAATTATCTGTTTTCATATTACTGAAGGTGTCACAAAAAAAATATTTGAGACAACTGATGAAATGGAAATCTCAAAATTCGAAATACCCTTGAGTGCAGTAGCAATGGATATCAGACTGTCAGACGGAGTTCCAAAAGTGGTTCAAGGTGTTGTCGATGAGGATTTAGTAAAGACTTATCTTGACTTGATACACTAGACGGTAAAATAATATCATGTGCAGTTAACCGGTTTAACACGTTGTGCGATTACCAGACTGTTTTCAATACTGTAATAATTACATCATTCAGGGAGTAGCTCTATCGCTATAAGTAGACATCTTGGGTAGAGCATTTTCAATCATAATATAAATTGGGATTGCAAATAATAAAATGAAAATTGATAACTCATAACAAGTCAATAGCAGTATTTGATTCTGGATTAGGATCACTCTCTGTCATCAGAGGATTGCGTAGTCAGATTTCAAAGGAAAACATCATTTATTATGCTGATAAAAAAAATTTCCCCTACGGTCAGAAATCAGTAGATGAGCTTGAACAAATTATGGTAGAGACTGTCAGCAATTTATCTAGTTTTGATCCAAAACTAATCGTTGTTGCTTCAATAACCCCTTCGATACAAATGTTGAGTAAGATAAAATCAATGAGTTCTATTCCAATTTTGGGCGTTTCCATTCCACTAAAAGAGGCCTCAAGACTGACAAAAAAGAAACATATCGGAATTCTTGGGACTCGGGGAACTATAATGAGCAAAGAGCTTGATGAACAAATTAAATTGGAAGTTCCACAGGACATATTTGTTACAAAGTTTGATGCGTCAGAATTAATCGAGATTGTAGAGAAGGGACTTTTTCTAAAGGACGAAGATTATACGATTAAAACAATCTCTAGATCAATGGCAAATTTGAAGGATTCAAATTTGGATGTGTTGATTCTATCTAGCACCCACTTGTCATTTATCAGATCACATCTTGAATCTGTGTATCCTTCAGTTAGGATCATTGATTCTGCAATAAACGCGGTAAGAGAAATAAGACAATTCTTAAAAAGCAAAAATATTCTAAGAAAAAACGGGCTCGGCAGGATGAGGATAATTGTAAATGGGGACAAGGATGAATTACAAGAAACATTGAAGGAAATGGGACTGTCAGGAAGCGTTGAAAGTTTTCAAAAAGAATGAAATTCAATTTATGACCGTATTTCTCCTAACTCTTGCTTCCATAACGATTATGTTAAATATTCTTAAATCTCCTCTTTAGAGGATGAAAAACCGACCAAACTGGGACATCTATTTCATGCTGCAAGCTGAAATAGCAAAATTGCGATCAAATTGTTTGAGTCGTCAGGTTGGTTGTGTGATTGTAAAAGAAAATAGACAAATAGCTACTGGCTATAATGGCACTCCATCAGGTATCAAGAATTGTTTTGAAGGCGGTTGTCCGAGATGCATGGATAAGCAGAATAATAAGATAAAATCAGGTGAAAATCTCGAGAGATGTTTTTGCACTCACGCAGAAGCAAACGCAATAATGCAATGCGCACTTTTCAGAACAGGAAGTACCAAGGGCTCAACTCTATACTCGACATTTGCTCCATGTCTTGAATGCAGCAAAATGGCAATAAGTGTTGGGATTAGCCGGATAGTTATTCTAGACTCTTATCCAGAAGACGGA
>DASQWJ010000072.1:0-25597 GCA_035640315.1 Nitrososphaeraceae archaeon | reverse complement strand
ATTGGATTAAACGATTAACCGAGCCGCTACGTACAAAAATACGGTTGCATGGTCATTACTTAAAACCGTCTTGATTTTTGACGATTGATTTTACTAAATGCCTTTCTTATTTTTCATTTGATTGTATTTTTTAAAATCTTTACCGAGCTCTAACCGTACGCATTCCTCACATCTTAGAAAAGGCGCGTACTCTTGTCCGTCTTTGCCTATTCCTCTGCTCCATTCTAGTCCAATTTTTTTCTTTTGGTGACAATCACTACAAATTGCGATTTCTCCTACTAAATCACCAACAACCATGCATTTAAGACGGCTTTTTAATTTATAATTTTTACTTAAAATTGTCCTGATTCTTAACTTTTAGGAAAATTTTTCCCCAACTATAACAGATCATATTTATCCAATTATGCCATGAAACACGCATCAACTGTCAAAAGCCACCATCGCTTCTCAATCGGCCGTCTTAGTCTCTTCCAATTTCAGGTTATCAGTAATCGCATTTGATAGACAATAAATTAAAATGGCACTTTGCTGCTAATATTGCCAAATCAGCTTCATGAAATGTGGAGTATGTAAAGAACAAATATTTGGAGAAAAACGAAGAGAACATCTAAAATTACATAAACTGGATGACGCATTAGTACACTGGCTTATAGAAAACGATGATAATCTAATGTCCAATGTAAAACATGAAGTTGTCAATAGAGTTTACAATAAATCAAAATAACCACGACTATTTCTGTGTCCCGAGTCACTAAGTATCTAATTTTAAGATTTTCTTGGATGGTCCAGTAAAGCATATGCATCATTAAAATATCTTTTAGTCTAGAATTATCTCAATTGAACCTAAAGGAATGGTGTAAAATAGATGAGGCATTGTATAGCGCTGAAACTAATGAACAATATTTACAGTTTGCAGGCCACGATTATGACAAAAAGAATATTGAAAATTTATCCAAAATGAAATATTTAGTTTCTGAGATGTTTGTAAGATGTTTTTCAGAACCAAGGATATTGTTACTCTCTTCAATCGAAAACATTTCTGATGCCATGACAAAACCTCTGGAATTGAAATTACATGAATTAAGAGGTAGCAAGATTAAAACTAGAGATTTCAAATACGAGGGAAAGCAAGTCAGCTGGAATACTTGGAGGCAATTTAATAGCTCCGAGTCTGATCACAAGAAGAGGAGATTAGTCTTTGATGATTTTGTAAAGAAGACAAAATATATTGCACCCGTTATTAATTTACGATTCAAAAAAATAAGAAAAATTTATTCTGACTTTTCTGAGAAAGTGGATCATTATCAAAAAGGATCACTTAACCCACTGGATGGATATTTAATTAGTGAAAAAATTACTCTAAATAAGCTCAAGAAGTTGGTTTCAGATATGGGTGCTCGTGCAAGAACACCGTTTAGCAGTGAATTAAATTCTGGTACCGAGTTAATTGGGAAAGAGCCTGAATATTATGATGATTTCTATTTTTTTCGAAACAGAATTTTCCAAAATATGGAAAAGCATTTCACAAAAATTAACCCTGTAGTTACTGTTAAGAGGACTTTAGGATCTATAGGATTTGATTTTTCAAAAATACAATTTGACACAGATGATAGGCCAAATAAATATCCATCACCCATATGCTTTTTTGTAAAAATTCCTGATGATATAAGGGTCCTTTACAAAAGCGAAAGTCCTTACTTTAATCTGTCAAGCTGTTATCATGAAACCGGACATGCAATACATGCTTCTTCAATAGAATCGAACTTGAATTATTGGGAGAAGTATAAGTTTTCAATGGGAATAGCCGAAATATTTTCGATACTAATCGAAAGTTTAACTAGAAATCCGTTATATTTGAAAGAAATTGGAATTACAAACGAGAAAGTACTAAGCGAACTTGTCTGGAGAAACAAATTCATGGAACTCTTTTTTGTTGTTTTTTATGCCGCAAATTCATTAATGAAAATAGAATATTGGAACAGAAATCTTTCAATTTATGAGGCAAGTCGACTGTATGAGAAGCTAATCAAAAAGTATATGGGTCTTGATTTGCCTGGAGAATATTGGATGTTGCATCATATTCTTCCTGAAGCGATAATGTATGTGCCAAGTTACATGATAGCTGCAATCCGAGCTGCAGAATTAGAAAGATACTTGTCCGATCGATTCAGCGATAAGTGGTGGAATGAACCTTCTGCTGGAAAGAAGATTAGACAAATAATGGCAAAAGGAGAGAAAATTAAACTAGCAGAATTTTCCAAACTTGATCAGAACGTCTTCATGAAGGAGATATGTTCTAGATAATATCTTAGGAGATAAGATTAGGAGAACAGGAGAATAGTTATTGGTCGGAACTTCCAAGAAGGCCGTTTATGCCGCGCTATTTGGTAACTTAGGAATATCAATTGCAAAACTGATTGCGGCATTACTAACAAATAGTAGCGCAATGTGGTCAGAAACATATCACTCATTTTCTGACACTTTTAATCAGGTATTACTATTAATTGGAATCAAAACAAGTTCCAGAGTACCTACAGAAAGACATCCATTCGGATATGGGAAGGAACAATTTTTCTGGTCATTTATTGTTGCCACATTACTATTTGGAATTTCAGGTATTCTATCCTTTGAGAAAGGATTTACTTCCTTCTATGATCCTGTGCATCAGATTGTAAATACCGATGTTAGTTATGTGATACTGTTGATATCTGCGATCTTTGAAGGAAATGCACTTCGTATTGCTTTCAATTTGTTTAAGGACGCTATAGAAGCAAGAGGAGAAAAGGTAAATTTGCATAAATTATTTAAGGAATTTCAAGAAAGTAAAGATCCTACCATCCTTACAGTCATGGTTGAAGATTCAGCAGCATTGCTTGGAATTGCAATAGCGGCAATTGGAATCTATCTCTCAGATGTTACTAACAATATGATTTATGATGCACTAGCTTCCATATTCATAGGTGGAGTTCTGATGCTATTTGCATTCTTTTTAGCAAAAGAAAATAGAGCTCTTCTCATTGGGGAGGCAATGTCTAAAAAAGATCATTCAAAGATAATAGAATCGGTAGTAAAGATTCCAGAGGTAAATAGAGTAATTACTCTGCGAACTATGCATTTTGGACCCAATGATGTACTTGTAGCCATGGAAGTAAGTCTGGTGGATAACATTACAACGGATCAAATAGAACAGGTAATAGACACAATAGAGGATAAAATCAAATCAGTAATCGATGTAAAGACTTCATCCAAGATTTATGTAGAAGTAGAAAGAGATAGCTGTCCTGTAGATTCTAAAAAGATGCATGATTACAAGAAACAAGAAACATGAGGGTAGTGTATGAATTATCATCAGCACTCTAGCTAAAGTTTGACTGAATTATTTTACATTGATTATTAACTCATTATCCCGTTTGCGATTGGCTTTTTTTGAATTCGGGCAGGTGTTTTTTGAGTCGCGTATTCCATTATGTTTATGTGATACGTCTTCTACCTGCTGACACGTATTGCAAATCCATGAAACATGTTCCTTGCAATCGTTGCATCTTAAGATTGGCACCAAAATCTTTCCACACGATCTACATGACTCCTTGTTAAACACGACTTCAACACCTCTTTGTAATTATTATATTATATTTGGAAGTAACATATAAATTCTACACTGCACAATACCGTATTTTTATAATTAAGCCTAGAATATTGAAATTATCACATCAATGAAGTGAGAATTTTGCCTCTTGACTAGGCTACTCTTTATCTACAAATTCATCAGCTGTTGGAGGCTCGGGATTCAATCCTTTTCTCTTTCGCGTGTCATTTACAAGAGTTTTGAATATGGATTGTGGTACAACTTGCCAAGTCTTGAAGTACGTATTCCATAAGGCTTTCCCTGCAGTGCCGCCTCGCATAACTTCAGACAAGTCAAAAGTTTCTGATGCAGGTACCTCTCCTTGAATAATGCTAATGACTCCCTTTTGCTCAACGTTTAATAGTTTACCCCGTTTCCCAGATAAAATCCCAGCAACCGTACCTATTTGTTCTTGAGGACATTTGATTTCCATACCTAGGATTGGTTCCAATAATGCAGGGTCGGCTAAAAGCATAGAACCTAACATAGCTCGTCTAGTAGCTGGCATTAATTGTGCAAGACCACGGTGTGCAGGATCTTCATGGGGTACGAAATGATGTAATACAAATTTCACTCCACGAAGAGTCTCATGAGCAAGGGGGCCCGAGTGTATTACATCATCAAAACCCGATCTTATAGAATCCATTGATTCTTGAATGAACTGTACACCTTTTGTTTGATCAAGGAGAATATTACCACTAACATCAACAGCAGCTACGCTCTTTGCTTCGTCTGCACTCCATCCTTTTTCTCGTAATAGTTTAGCCATTTGTTTTTTGTCTTGATCTTCATGAATTTGCCCATTCTTGATTAATTCAATAATTTCTTCTGAAAGTGGTTCAATTCTCATGAAAATCTTGTTATGTTTATTTGGCGATTTACTCATGATTGGCCCAGCACTATTGCGGATAGTCTCACGGTAATTGATAAGCGGTTGAGTCGTGGTAATTTCTAGACCTGTTTCCAATATGAGAGAGGTGGCAATCTCAAGATGAAGTACCCCCATGCCTGACAGTAATGTTTCTCCGGTCTCTTCATTAATTTTAACAATAAGGTTTGGATCCTCGACAGTGATTCTTCTTAAAGCTTCAACTAATTTAGGGAGATCTTTTGGATGTTTTGGTTCTATTGCAATAGTAACAACAGGTTCAGAAACATACTTAATTGATTCAAACGCGGGCACATTCTTGACAGATGAAAATGTCTCTCCTGCAATTGCATGATCAATACCTAGCAGTGCTGGAATATTTCCTGCTGGAAGCATATTTACTACTTCACGAGTGTTACCCATGTAGATATTTACCGACTGAACTTTACCCATCCTTTTTCCGTCGATTAGATAAACTTCATCTCCGTCCTTTATAGTTCCTGAAAATAGTCTACCTGTTGCTATTCTACCAGCCTGCGGATCTACATTAATCGTGGTAACCATCATTAAGATTGGTCCTTTGTCATCACATGACACAAGGGACTTTCCAATATCAGAATCAAGATCACCTGGCCAAATCTTTGGTATTCTATATCGCTGCGCTACGTGCGGAGGTGGATGATGTTGAACTACCATTCCAAGCACTGCTTCGTGTAACGGTGCTCTTTCTGAAAGTGCCTTTATTAGAGCCTGATCGTCTGAGTTGTATGCATCATAAACATCCTTAAAGCCTACCCCATTTTTTTGAGCAATATTGTAATTAAATCCCCACCTATCCTTTGCAGAACCAAATGCTACACTGTTTCCTTGAATACTTACTTTCCATTTCTCTTTTAGTTCCGGCTCAGCATAGATATCGACCAACTTGTTAAATTCTGCAATAATATTTGAAAGCCATTTTTGCATTGCAGGTGCATCTAATCTTAATTCTTTGACAAGTCTATCTATCTTGTTTATATATAAAACTGGTCTCACTCGCTCTTCAAGTGCCTGTCTAGTAACAGTTTCTGTTTGGGTCATAATTCCTTCCACAGAATCTGACACTACAACCACTCCGTCAATGGCCCGCAGGGCTCTGGTAACTCTTCCTGTAAAATCGATATGACCAGGAGTATCGATCATGTTAATGACATATTCCTTGCCCCCGATTTCATAGTACAAAGTTACATTCGCCCCTCTAATTGTCATCTGTCTGTTTTGTTCTAGTTTCATTGAATCAAGTGCGAGAGCCTGACCTGCAACTGAGGGAGAAATAATCCCTGATGCAGCCAGTAAACTGTCACTCATCGTAGTTTTTCCATGATCTACGTGAGCAATTACACCGAAATTACGAATTTGATCCTTATTTCCTATAATTCTCAAGATATCCTGAGTAGACTTAAATTTTGGCATCTTACAAACGACAAAAAATCTATCCAGGATTATTAAATCTTCCTTATCTTACTAAAGAACTATATCAAATTCAAGTTTACGGGCGTATGAATGTGGAACATAGACAGATTCTTGTTCATAGTTAGCAGTGTTCATTTTTTTACCACTCAATATTTCAATTTCCCTGGCTCTAATACTGTAAGACAAAAATATCGACAAAATATTCACTTTTTCATGAAACGAGTAACACTAGGACACACCCCTGACGCGGACGACGCTTTCATGTTTTATGGGATTGCTTCGGGTAAGATTAGTTCACCTTACTTTGAAATCAAACATGTCATTGAAGACATTGAGAAATTGAATAAAAAAGCAATTGACCATGTGTTAGACATAACAGCAATCTCGGCTCACGCATATGCTTTCATCAAGGATTACGTCATTTTGAATAGTGGTGGAAGTTTTGGAATAAATTATGGCCCTATTGTAATTTCGAAAAAAAACATAGAGTTCAAGGATTTGAACAAATACAAGATAGGAATTCCGGGCAATTTGACGTCAGCAAACCTTCTACTAAATCTGGCGATTGGAAAATTTGCTGCTATTGAATTTGTTTTTAATGAAGTGCCAAAACATGTATCATCTGGCTTGGTAGATGCAGGTCTAATTATACATGAGGCACAAATCTCATTAGGAGATGAATTCCGAAAAATTCTGGATCTCGGGAGATGGTGGCATGAAACTACCAACGGAATGCCAGTTCCTCTGGGAATTAACGTCATAAGTAAGCGGTCCTTAACGGTTGAAGAGATAATTGAATTTGACGATCTATTCAGGAAGTCTATAAAGTATGGACTGGAACATTTGGAAGATGCCATAGAATATTCAATGCAATTTGGTAGGGGTAATCCCAAGTCGCTGATTGAAAAATTTGTCAAAATGTATGTGAATGACCTAACCATCGATATGGGAGAAGAAGGAAAGAATTCTATTATAACGCTGCTTCAGAATGCAAGACGCAACAACATCCTTTCATATGATGAATTACTATTCATAGACAGTAACGATAAAAAAATCCAAAGTTACAGATAGATCAATAATCACTAGATGGCCGTCTTTAAGATGTTGAAAAATGTATCTCTTTGTAGGGGATTATATTTCGCATCCTTAATCAATGACACTAATTCTTGAATCGAAGTTCCTGTAGTCTTACCTGCTGCCTTAAAAATTTCTTCAGAGAATGCAGTACCAACAAGATCGCTTCCACCGTATGATAACGCAACTTGAGCTAATTTCTTACCTAATGCAACCCAATATACAGAAATATTTTTCAATGTGTTTGCAAGCATGAGCCGTGAAAGAGCAATTACTTTCAGATCATATATAGATGAACTTTCTTTTTCAATTAGTCCCTTTTGTTCAAGTTCGGTATTATCGAGGCTAAATTTCAGAGGAATAAAAGTAATAAAACCACCTGTCTTCTTTTGTAATTGTCGAACTTTAATTAAATGATCAACTATATGTTGTGGCTCTTCAATATGACCAAAAAGCATTGTACAGTTTGTTCGTATTCCCATTTCATGTGCGATGCCAGCAGTTTCAAGCCACTCATCTCCCGAACATTTGCCTCTCACTATGATGTCCCGAATATCTTTGCTGAATATCTCTGCTCCTCCTCCTGGCAGAGCATCAAGCCCTGCGTCTTTTAACCTCGAAAGTACCTCTCTAACTGAATTCTTAGTTATTCGAGAAATAAAATGAATTTCAGCAGGTGTGAGGGCTTTTACCGTTACTGATGGAAATTCCTTCTTGATTTCACCTATCATTTTTTCGTAATAGTCAAGTCCCAGTTTGGGATGAAATCCTCCAACTATATGAAGCTCTGTTGCTTTCATCTGTTCTATTGCAATTTTTGCCCTTGCCAGTATTTGTTCGATTGTTAAGGTGTATGAATCAGGCTCAGTTCCCTTTCTATAAAATGCACAAAGAGGGCAGCTTGCTGCGCAAACATTAGTATAGTTCAGGTAGTATGAAGCAACAAAAGTTATAGTGTTACCAGTCAGGTTTTTTTTAATCAAATTAGCGGCAGCGCCCAAATTGAAGACATTTTCGTTTTTCATCAATTCCATACCATCATTGAAGGATAATTCTTCTCCATGGACTACTTTTTCCAATGCATTAGTACTGCCTGCAATACTTAACAATTTATTTAGATGATGTCGCTATCGGCTATAAAATCTTCACTTTTTGGCATGTTTTGTAAAGATTAAATATCGTTGACAAACGTCATGAATCTTATAGCTCATGAATTTCTTTGCTCAGGAATTGATCCAGAAATCTGATGTAAGTGATATTCTTGATCAAGTATTGCAAGGAAGAAGAGTGGGCCTAAATGACTGTGTGCGTTTATTGAAATCTGAAAATACCTATGCTTTGGGTATAATTGGTAATATTTTAAGAGACAAGCTATTTGGTAAGATTGCTACATACGTTAACAACATCATCCTAAATTACACTAACGTATGCATAACTTATTGCAAATTTTGTGCTTTTTATAGAGCACCTGGTGATTCCGAGGGATATACGTTGTCTGTAGATGACGTTGTTAAGAGAGTTATGACTGCAAGAGACCAATTTGGTATCAGTCAAGTTTTGATGCAAGGAGGGCATAATCCAGAACTTAAATTAGAATATTATGAACAGGCATTCAGGACAATTAAGGAAAAATGTCCGGGTGTTGCCATTCATGGACTTTCTGCTTCCGAAATTGACATCATATCTAAGGTAGAAAGAAGCACGACCAGAGAAATACTTTCAAGATTGAAGGAATCTGGATTGGACTCGTTACCAGGTGCTGGAGCTGAAATTCTTGATGATGACGTAAAGTCTAGAATCAGTCCACTGAAAATAAAAAGTGAAGAGTGGCTAAACATCATGAGGCAAGCACATGAACTTGGAATAAAATCTTCGGCCACTATGATGTATGGTACCGGAGAAGATTACGAACAACGTGCAAGGCATTTGATAAAAATTGCAGAGTTGCAGGAAAAGACGCACGGATTCATGTCATTCATTCCATGGAGCTTTGAACCGAACAATACCAAGATGCAAGAAGATGGAGTGATAAAATATCCTTCTGGGGGGCTGGAGTTGTTGAAAATGATCGCAATTTCCAGAATTGTTTATTCTGGCCTTATTGATCATCTTCAGTCTTCTTGGCTTACAAATGGCATAGGAATGGCACAACTTGCTCTAACCTATGGTGCTGATGATTTTGGAGGGACATTAATTGGCGAAGAAGTAGTAAGTGCTACGGGAGCAAGATCAACAGAATTATCGGCAGATAAGATCATCGCAGCGATAAGGCAAATTGGCTTTGATGCCCATGAACGCAATAACTTTTACGAAACTATCCGTGTTCATTAATCACTCCTCTAAAAGCACTAACATTAAAACTCAGGCCAAATAGAGTAGCTCACCAATTTCCTTATTGCACACAAAAAAAATAGCGTGATTACTTGACAATCACTTGAGTTGTGCCCAATAAATATTACAATTTTCTTAAAAAGGAAGCAATTTTTCATCGAATTTCTTTTAATTGGAGTCGAATAGCAACAAGTACCTTTAAATGTCTAATATGAGGAAAATTGTTAACATGCCAGCTGGCATTGACGACCTTGCTATATACGTTCCAAAACTGTACGTTGATTATAAGGATTTTGCGCAAGCAAGAGGTATTGATCCCCAAAAGCTGGAACATGGTATTGGGATTAAAAAAATGGCTCTCGTCGATACAAATCAGGATGCAGCTTGTATGGCATCAAATGCATGCCTAGAGCTAATGAAGAAAAACAACTTGCAGCCAGATGATATCGGACGATTATATGTAGCAACTGAATCAAGTATTGATGAATCAAAAGCACTGAACTCCTTTGTTGTGGGCATGCTTGAACAGGTGTATGGTGATGGTACTTTTGAGCATGCAGGTGGAATTGAATGTAAATTTGCCTGTGTTAGTGGATCTTATGCAATTTACGATAATACCAATTGGATTAGGGCGGAAGAGCATAATGAAAAAGCGGCAATTGTAGTGGTAAGTGATATAGCCAAATACGATATCGGATCGGCAGGAGAGTACACACAGGGCGCTGGAGCGGTTGCACTTTTGATAAAAGAAGACCCAAGATTGCTAGTATTGGATCCTAAAGTAACATCTACAATCATCAAGAATGAATATGATTTCTACAGGCCCTTTGGAAAGGAAACTCCGCTTGTGAATGGATTGTACTCCAATCTATTATATTTAATCCAAGTAAGGAAGGCCTTTGACAGTTACAAGGAGAAAGCAATGAGAACTGGATTGATTCATCTTAAGGATGGCGAATCCATAACAGATTACATTGATCTATTTACGGTGCATTTACCTTATAGAAGAATGGGTGAAAAGGCACTCGCTTATTTGCTAAGACATGAATGGAGAACTCTTCCCCGATGGCAGCATGTCATCAAGGAGGTAGGTTTTAACGAACCAGTGCCTAACGACAGTAGAGGTACAATAGAATCAATTCTTGCAGACAAGGAATTCATGAGGGCAGATGAACAATTTAGAAAATCATTCATGCAAACCTCATTCTACAACGAGGTATATGAGAAAAAGATGGCAAGTTCTCTTGAAGCTTCTAACATAATAGGAAACTTGTACACAGCCTCAATGTATATGGGACTGAGAAGTTTACTTGAGTACGAATTTAGGAAGAATAATGATATTGAAGGCTTCAGGGTAGGTTTTGGATCCTATGGAAGTGGTAGCAGTGCTATGGTATTCAGTGGAGTTATTCAACCAAGTTACAAAGAGATAGTAAAGAGTATGAATCTTGAAGATGAGATTGGTTCGCGTAAAAAGTTATCTATGGAGGAGTATCAAGTTCTACGTGAAAATCAACGGAACCTGAATGATTCTTATGCAAGAGCTAAGAATGAGTTTGTCTTGGTAAAAATTGGTGGCTCTACTGCAGATAAGGCTGGATTCAGAGAATATTGCTATTGCAGTTAAGGTACAACCTTAAACACCATTTTTTCCTTTTTCAGAAAATCTAAAAGCCTCCTTGAATGCTTTTCATCTTCAAGTTCTAAACTTAGATATACACCAGCTGATCCTGCAGCTACGTTTGAGCTAAGGCGATCATGCTCAACTTGAACTATATTGACACTCAATTCTGCTATCTTATCTACAACGCCTTTTAATGCTCCGGGCTTATCTGGCAACTGGATGAATATTTTAACTAATCTTCCCATTTGCATCAATCCTTTTGATACTATTTGACCCAATAGGTACATGTCTATATTACCACCAGATAGAATTGAAATAATATTTTGATTGTTTTTTAATTTACCAGTTGAAAGAACATAGGCCAGACTCGCTGCTCCTGCAGGTTCAACTACAACTTTTTCTCTTTCCATGAGAGTAAACATGGTCTCTACGATATCAACATCATCTACAGTAACAACATCATCCAGATATTTTGAGCATATTTCATATGTTAATTCTCCTGGAGACTTGACTGAAATACCATCAGCAATGGTAAATCCTCCAGTAATATGACAAAGGCTACCATTATCAAGAGATTTTTTCATAGCAGGAAATTGGTTTGATTCGACTCCTATAATCTTCACATGAGGCCTTTTGGTCTTAATTGCTATAGATACTCCTGAAGCAAGTCCACCTCCCCCGAGTGGCAAATAAACAGTATCAATATCCTTCAAATCTTCCATCAATTCTAAACCTATAGTACCCTGACCCGCAATGACGACAGGGTCATCAAAAGCATGTATTATCGAATATCCATACTCTCGCGCCAACAAATCAGCCGTTTTCCATGATTCATCGTAAGTGTCACCGGAAAGAATCACATTTGCTCCATAGGAGCGCGTGGCAGCCACTTTTGCAGGAGATGCATTTTTTGGCATAACAATATTGCATTTTATGTTTCTCTTCAAGGCGGCATAAGCAACACCTTGTGCATGATTCCCTGCAGAAGCTGCGATTACACCCGCATTGCACTGCTCATCAGTAAGCGAGTTGATTTTTGAGTATGCGCCCCTAACTTTGAAGGATCCGGTTTTCTGAAATGATTCATATTTCAAAAACATATTTGTTCGTGCAGATTTTGAAAATGTGTTTGACTTTAATAACGGCGTCCTCTTAATGTGTGTCTTGTCCATTAATTTCTGAGCCCTGACCACATCGTCAAGTGAAGGAATTTTACCCTTCAAATACATCTTGATAGGATTATTCAATCAAATACCCTTATTCAACCAATATTATGAATTTTGTTTTATTGCACCACAATTTGTGTCTACTATTTCTGATTCTTAAATGCTGGTCCTATTTCTTTAAAAAGTTCACCAATTTTTTTCTTGATTGGTGGCCTGATGCGTGAGAGATCTACAGTTTTATTAGAGCTTTTTTTTGCTTTTGGATCTACCCTAGGTTCGATATCGAAATAGACAATGAGACCTTCTTCACCTTGCATAAGTTTATTGTAATCTATCAAAATTGGAGTAACCTGATAGACCTTTATTACCAAATTATCGAGTTCGTAAATCAAAGAACTCCTCTTTTTTTCTGCTCCTTCCAATTCTGGATAAATTTTCTCAACTTTTCTTATTTTGTCTTCTAACTTGTTGATCAAATCTTGATTTTCGAGTAATTTCTCAAACAAGTCTTCAAACTTTAAATCATCTAGTGCCATATTTTTTAGTTCTTGTTTTATAGTATTGTTACCAATGTTTGCAACTGATTCTAATTGTGAGGAGTTATCGGTAGAAAGATCAAATAATTCTTTTTGTATCTGTATGACTCGTTTATCTGGTTTATAGTATGGTAAAATATTGTACTGTATTCCAAAAAATCCCTTGATAACGTATCCATCAAGATTAGCAGAAATCTGACAATAGATCCTATTTAGCTCCCCCGTTGTTTCCTGTATATCTCCGATTTCCCAGTTTTTCAGATCTTTTAGAAAGGAACGATAAAACCCGAGTACTAATTGTGGATCAAAGGTTTCTGATTTTGTAACTGAGCCATCCTGGAGCATTACATTTACTTCCGTTGTAGTTAAGGAATGTTTCATGCTTTGTAAGTAGACGTCCTCAATTTCAGCAAAGTATTCATTCAATTTCTTGGCAAAATCATTATCAGCATTATTTGGTATTCTCATGAAAAATAGGTGTCCTTTATGAAGATAAACTTTAGTCCTAATTAGTCTTTGCTCACTTATATCAGCTATTGCCGAATACTACAATATCTTATTATTAGTTGAGAACTATCAAGAAGATCGGTTAGCCTGTATATGACTAGAAATAATAAGGAAGTTGATGAAATTAAGCCCCAAAACGTAATTAAGAGATCGCCCTTTATTTCTATGATTACAGATGAAAAGAAGGGCCAGACTGAATCTGAGGTTATTTATGATACAGACACCCAAATTAAGCAGACTCAAAACAGGTTATGGAAGGCACTTAAAAGAAGATACCAATACGACTCAAATATAGAGCCTGGACAGAATTTCCTGAAAAATCATGTAAATTCAAAAATCCCACTAGTCATATTATACGTAGACTTGGTAGGTTCTACGAATCTGTCGATGACGATTCCAGTAGACAAATTGGTAACAATAATCCGTGCCTTTACCTACGAAATGTCATCCACAGTTTATAGATATGGAGGATTTGTCCTAAAATATGTAGGCGATGCAGTTATTGCATTCTTCCCTTCATTATCGAATAAATTTGTGGTATGCGACAGAGCTGTCCGATGTGGAATTTCTATGCTTACAGTAATAAAGAATGGATTAAATCCAATTCTAAACCAATATGATTATCCGGATTTAAGCGCAAAGATAGGAATTGATGAAGGAGAAAACATTATTGTGCAGTACGGTCATGATCAAAATTCACCACTCGATATCCTAAGTTATTGCATGAGTGTTTCAGCAAAAATGACTTCACTAACAAAGTCAAACAACATCACCATAGGAGATGATGTGTATGTAAGGTTGCATCCAGAACTGCGACAAAAATTTGTTAGAGTGAATTATAGCGCAAGAGAATGGAATTACGTGAGTAAACGTACCGGAGAGCTATACAAACTGTATACTTTAAAACAATAGTGAATGTATTTGACGTATGAAAACTTCAACTTATAGAAAAGACTAAAATACACTAAATTTCTAGAATCATTATTGTCTACTGCATATATACTCGTAAATTGTACATTGGGGTCTGAAGAGAGAATTATAGACGAAATTTCAAAACTTTCTGATGTAAAAGAAGTGCGCGGAACCTATGGAGTACATGATGTATTTGTCAAGGTAAAATCAGATAATACTGAAACAATGAATCATACAATTACAAGCAGAATAAGAAAGATACCAGGTATAACATCAACTGTTACTCTTGTAGTAATAGAGGAACAAGGCGGAAAGGAAATTAGTTAAGATTCGACGACATATTCCGCTGACTTTCTTTATTATTTCTTTTTATTGAGTATATTATTAAAGCAGAGGCTATTACAACGGTTATCCATCCAAGAGATCCCGCTATCGCGTAGTATGTATATTGGGGTATTAAGAGTGATAAACCCACTACAATAGCTCCGACCCACCAAAGAATAATTAGAACTGGAAGACTGATACTAAAAACTATCACCCTCTTATGCTTTCGTCAAAACCTCGTATGTATCTCAAAATTTTTTCACAGTTAACACATTTATCATACTCGTAAAAATCAAAGTCGTTATATCTCCTGAATGAAAAAGTATTTTCATGATTACAAAAGATTCTTTTAAATGCAATTAAAACTGGATTAGTCATCCTTATGTTTCTTGAACACACTGACATAATAACGATTTTGTTTCAATATCAATAAATTGACAAGTTCTTGGAGATGAACAATGAAAATGTAAGCCAGGAAATATCAGCAGGCTCATCAAAATCCAGACCCTTTTGTTAAGCGATATAGCTAACGTGAAAATGATATAGCAATGGCATTTTTTTAAATGAAGGCTTAATAATTGGTCATAAATCTATCACGCATTGAATCACGGCAAGGAATTTGAAGGAGAAAATTGTGTTTCGAAGGAATTTAGCGGCAAGGAATTTGAGCAAATAAGAAAGATAAAACACAGGTTAGATAGTGATGAGCAAATCCACTTTATTGCCAGACAATCAAAGCACAGACCAGGAGGTTCATTTACATCACCCGATACAATATTTGTTACCAACAAAAGAATTGTTATTAGAGATCCATCATTACTTGGCGTGAGGGAAAATATTGTGTCCGTATCCTATGATAAGATAACCTCAATAGAATTGGAAAGAGGAGTTTTTTCATCTAAAATCATAATCAGGGCACCAGGATTTGTCGATGAAATGGAAGCAATATCTAAAAAAGGCGCAGAGCAAATTATACAATACGTTAAGAATTCGATGGATAAAATCAAAATCGAATCACAAAAGCAATTGCTTGAAGTCAACGAATCTATTGTAGATGAATTGCTGAAGTTAGCCAACCTAAAGGAAAGGGGTGTCGTGAGTGAAGAAGAATTCTTAAAAATGAAACAAGATCTGTTGGATAAGAAAAACGAGTAGTTTTAGTATCAATATTTTCGGGTCTTATCAATAGATCAACATTGATCGGATTTCATGAAAGGAAACTGTTAGTAAAGCATGTCAAGGTAGTTACATTGAAAAAAGTATATGCCGTCGGTGAGATTTGAGCTCACGACAGCTCGGTCTTCAGCTTCACCCCAATACTGGTCGAGTGCTCTCCCAGGCTGAGCTACGACGGCACAGCTAGATTTCTGTACGAATTATATATAATCTAATCTTGTCCTTAAAATCAGTGTTACATAGAAAGTTAGCCAATATCTTAAAAATCTCGTACTATTCTCATTTGAGTTGGTTGTAAATGTATCAATAAAGTCTAGGAAAATCTCTCGGTAAATTTTCTTCAGAACGCTTGAAGGCATAATTGATGTAAAAACTAGAATATTAGAACTAATTATTTAACTAGTTTTATCTATGGAACTGTCTTCCTTAAAGTAAATAAACTATAATCAGATTTAAAAATTAATTACGATGGATAATACAGATTTAAAGATGGTCGTGGAAACTCCCGAGGAAAGGAAAAAAAGATTCCTTATAGAATTTGAAAAGCCCTTCAAATGTGAGAAGTGTAATGAGAGATTCAAGAAAAAGAAATATCTTAAAGAGCACAAAATAGAGGTTCATTCTTACTAATTTTCTCACTAATTTACATGCCCTATTTTCAAGGTAAATCCATTCATCATACAATTCGTTGTTATTGTAATTCCACTTTTCTCAGATCAATCCACATAAAATAATTTATGGAATCAACTAATACTATCTATCGGACTTGAAAATCTATACTAAAACCGGTGATAAAGGAGACACTGGATTGATTGACGGTTCTAGAATCTTGAAGTCTGATTTGAGAATAATGGCGTATGGAGAAGTTGACGAGGCAAATTCTCATATCGGATTGACAATTTCAAAGATCAAAGGGAATTTAATTTTTGATGATCTTGAAAAAATACTTCTTGAGATTCAACGTGACTTGTTTGTGCTAGGAGCAGAGTTAGCTAATCCCCAAAACACAAAGGATGACAAGATGCTAGTAAAAAAAGAAATGATAACTAATATAGAAAGTTATATTGACAAATTTGAATCTGAACTAGCTCCAATATCCTTTTTTATCCTTCCCGGCGGTACGGTTGAATCCTCATTACTCCACATTTGTAGAACCGTTGTAAGACGCGCAGAAAGAACTGCAGTTGCATTATCTAGGGAACAAAAAATAAATCAGGATATTCTCGTGTATCTCAACAGATTATCAGATTTACTGTTTGTTCTTGCAAGAGTGACCAATAATCGACAAAACTGTAATGACATTCCCTGGAAACTAAAATAACTTAATGAGAAAGTCCTATATCGTAAATCCTGAAATACTTGCTGGACTATTGCCTTCTTTAAGGCAAGTACTTCATTAAACCACAGAATCAGTTGAAGTGAGTAAACTTAGGTAAGCCAAGTTATTATAAGTAGTTGCAGAAATACTAGTGCTCTTTTAACAGCGCAAATTGGTACCATCATACAAAGCCGGCGGGATTCTACGCATAGAATTCTTCCCGCCGGTCTAGAGATATCATATTTTGATTAATAAAATGATAATTTCGTGGCTATAAAATGTTTTAAATATGCTCGATTTATTTTCTTGGTTTTGTAATGACTCTGGAAGACAAAGACATTATTCAAGTGGATGCGACCGTAATTATTGGTGTTATGATTCTTCTTACGCTTTCAATAGGATTCGATTCATCTATTAATGCTCAAAAAGAGGAAAATATTACCAGATTGATGATCACATTAGCAATAATAGCGCCATTCACAGCTTCAGCAGTGCTAGCAATCATGACGAATTTGTCAAGCAAATATATTGAACAACTCAAGAAAACATCTATTGTAATAATGGCAATTGGATTTGGTTACTTGATATTTGTAATTGCTGCCTTTATGGCATCAATTTACTATCTTATATGACTCGTAATTTGAATATTAGGTTCATCTAGTGCATCCCATCATTGCCAAAATATTCGTTTACCAATAATGAGAAATGCTACAAATAATCTGGGTTCGATGAAATGAGATTCATTTGGATCAAAGAATGAATGTAGGTTCATGCATAATTGACACTTACCTTTCTTATTGAAATACTAACGATAACTATTACCATGAGCCAATTAGATTTAAATACAAAACAAATACCAAAATTATTACTATTTAGAATTGCAACAGACGAGAAATGTTTTACTTTTGATATTCATTACAATAATCTTGGCTGTAGTAAGCAGTGTTATATTGTATTTTCTCGATCATTTTCTCACTTTTTTTTGATATTTTTTGAATATAGTACAAATAATCCAGATACCTTTAATCCATCATTACTATGATGTAGAGAATTACATTATGTTAATATGAATCATGATTCACTACAGATTATGAACCTTGAAGATAGGCAAAAATCTGACCTTGTGAGTTTTTTTCAGGTTGTATGTAATCTCAAAAAAGTAAGGCGATCGGGTTGGATACGTAAAGCTAATATTTCGTCACCGGAATCCGTGGCCGATCATTCCTATTCAATGAGTATGATGTGTATGATCCTTTCCGAAATATTGAATCTTGATACAGAACATGTAATGAAGATGGCCAATTTACATGACTTGGCTGAATCAACGGTAGGGGACAACACGCCGGATATGATTTCACATGATGAAAAAATAAATCAAGAAGACAAGGCCATGCGAGCAATTATTTTCAAGCTCCCAGGCCACCTTCATGAAGAGTATCTCGATATTTGGAATGAATATATTGAAAATAAAACACTTAGTTCCAAATTTGTTCACAGCATAGATAAGCTGGAAATGGCCCTGCAAGCAAAATCTTATGAACTAGATGGATATTCGAAACAATCATTACAGGTATTCTTAAATTCCGCCGTGGATTATATTTCGAATTATGAATTTAAACTTGTAACTGAAATTTTGCAAACTGTAAATAATACTTTAAAGCGGAGATGACCAGTACAGCATCAGGTTGATATAAAATTACAAAATAAAAGAATCAAGATCTTATTTTTTTATCAAAGTAGTATGTAAAGGATTTAGTTTGTAGTTCTTTTTAGGTCGTATCACTTGGTTGTGTATTAACAGGAGGTCCCCTCACATCAAAGAGTCCCATCCAACCTAAATCTGTAAAGAGGGTCTGATGGGCATGGAACATATAGGTTCCAGGATAATCATAAGTAAATTCCAATATCCCCCTATCACCATTTGCTAACGTTACTATATCTGTTAAATAGTCAGCAGTTTTGTTCGTACCGGCCGCATAATAATTAAACATGGCGCCATGGACATGAATCGAATTCACGGAGTCAAATTCAAGCATGTTTACAATGTATACACGATATGGTTCTCCTGTATGCAACACAATAGGATTCATCATGTAATCAAATGCTTTTCCATTTACAGTGTAGATTTCATTGACTCTAGGTTCTCTGGAAGTGCTTTTATCATTACCATTATCTGGAATCGAAGGAACAGAAACATGATTCATGCTACTCATATTCGTTCCTGCATCAGGATTGTTGTTACTGCTTGAATTCATCGGCATATTGCTTTCAACTCCCTCAATTGAATCAACCGGCGGCAATGTTATTGGCCCTTCTTGATCTAAATCCAGATCATAGCCATTGAGAAGCATAACCATTTCAGTCATTTTAGGCCGAGGTTCTTTTGGATCTATGATAATCATTCCATACAATCCGCGGTTGATATGGTCTGCCATTGGCTCCACATGACAGTAATATGGATACACACCATATGGTGCTGCAACGAACTCGTAAGTAAAACTCCTGCCAGGGGAAATTGTTCCTCCCGGTTGTCCGGTCATTGTAAATGCACTATTCTTAACGTAATGAGTTGGCTGTGAATAAAGTGAGTGAGCATGTGTGTTCTCGTTACTATTGATGACTCTAATCCGAACCAAATCTCCTTCCGTCACTCTTATTGTGGGTCCTGGGATAGTACCGTTAAATGTCCAACCATCAAAAATATGACCCTCATAAGTAATAGGTATCTTTTGGTTTTCCTCAACAATTAATGTAAACTGTCTTACTGTCCTTCCGCTTTCATCTTTTGATACATGACCACAATTAAAATGAGTCAGATATTCTATTGGCGTGGGTTTTTTGCTGAGATTCGTTGTGCAATTTTTTAACTTATCGTACTCTTCTTGAGATATCGGAGATACTGCAGACTGGCCATGTCCACGAATATTCAAGAAAGAAGAATTTAGAGATGGTAAAACCAAAACAATCGACAAGGCTAATGCAATGAAATATGCATTTTGCCGTAACATGTTTTATCAAGAATACTTTTCTTATAAAAATGTTAATCATATACCTTGAACTGTGAAGCAAGGACGTCATTATTATTTGCGTTGTCCAACATCATTGCTCACGCAATTTTTGACTGAATAAATTTCAAATGTTCCATTTTATCATCATGTTTTGATCAATCGTAAGGTTATCCATTAGATCTATTGTAGTTATCATATTTTTAATACATTTAACCGCACCTAGATTGACTCGACTCACGCCAAACGCAAATATAAAAGACTAGTATATATTCAATAAATGCAGTATTTTACGGCTTTGAAAATTGGCGAAAAGCGAGTTAGAACAGCTCAAGAGATCTTGAACAAATATACTGGAAACATCGCTATGCCTGCGCTAGCATTAAAGGATAATAACAACAACAATTGGGAGCCTGTGGGGGAAGAAAATTATTTCACCGCAGTAAAGGATCAGAATGGTTACTTGATTGCAATATGTGATAAAAATGGTATAGCAAAGACAGTTGCACAATGGTTTGTTGAAGTCAAAAAAGATGAAATTGTCAGCAACATAATTCAAAATGAAAACCTTCCCGAGTATAACGGCAAAGTGATACTGCCAATTTAACACTTAAGTACATTTATTATTTAGTGATCACAGTTGAAAAGAAAATTCGAACAAACTATAGAGATCAAAGGTCATCTAATTGACTCGATGATCCTGACAAGAATATTCGACAAGGTTATGGATCTAAAAGGAGATTTTAATGTTCTTGAATTTCATGTTGGAAAAAAGAAGGACGAATTGAGTTACGCAAGGTTATTGATTTCAGGAAGAAATAAGAAACATCTTGACCAATTGTTAGCATCAGTCTTTATTGAAGGCGCCCAACCAACAAAGATCGATGGTGTCACGCTAAAGCCAGCACCAAGCCAAATGGTTATGCCAAGAGATTTTTACAGCACAACCAACAACACCACACAAATTTTCTTCAACAATGAATGGATTGATGTAGAAAACATGATAATGGACAAGTGTATTGTCGTAGATGTAAGTAGCAAAACTGCAGAATGTAGAAAAATTAGAGATATCCAAAAAGGTGATATGATAGTAACGGGCGAAAAAGGAGTCAGGATATTACCTGAGGAACGTCCGAGAGAAGGAGTGGATATTTTTCAGTTCATGAGTAGTACTAGTTCAAGTGAAAGACCTACTCAGCAAATAGCAAGAAAAATAGCAATGGATATTTACAATACAAAAAATAACGGAGGAAAAATAATTGTTACAGCCGGACCGGTTGTTGTTCATTCGGGCGCTGCAGATTCGCTTGCAAAGATGATCAGACTGGGTTACATAAATGGACTACTTACAGGTAATGCGTTAGCGGTACATGATATAGAGAATTCTTTATTTGGTACTTCGCTAGGAATGAACGTAAAAAACGGAACGTTAGCAATTCGCGGACATAGAAATCACATGCAGGCTATAAATGAAGTTTTTAGAGCGGGGTCTATAGAAGAAATGGTGAAAAAGAATATCCTAAAATCTGGTATAATGTACGAATGCATAAGGAACAATGTAGAGTATGCCCTTTGTGGATCTATAAGAGACGATGGACCTATTCCAGGTGTGATTACCGATATTATAGAGGCCCAAAACAAGTATAGATCAATTTTGAAAGACACAAAAATGGTTCTCATGCTTTCTACCATGTTGCATTCAATTGCAGTAGGAAATATGATTCCTGCAAGAGTAAAGGTAGTTGCTGTAGATATCAGTCAAGCCGTTGTAACAAAACTTCTTGATAGAGGAACAACACAGGCTATAGGAATTGTTAGTGACATTGGTGCATTTCTCCCAATGGTATTGCATCAGTTAGAGCAAATTTCCAAAAAATAGATCTACCATTCAGAAGAATCTAAAAAGACTAATGATTTAACGTAATTATAATGAAAATATTTTCAAGGTTCATTTAATTTGCTATTAATTAGACGTATTGCAATTTTTGCATCTGCTCGTCCGTTGGTAAATTTCATAACTTTGCCTAATAAGAAATTAATAGCTTCTCGATTCTTTTTCGCATCTTCCACTGCAGACTTTTCGCTATCGAAAACTGACTGAACAGCATCCATTATTGTTTTTTCGTCGGCTATTTTGTAAGAATTACTACTGTTGATAACCTCAGTTGGTAACTTTCCACTTTCAAATATTTTTACCAGAATATCCTTTGCGGTGGTTCTACTGATTTTATTTCCTTCAATCAATTTCACCAATTCTGCTATGTGCTCTGGCTTCACTTTCAAGTTTTTCAAGTAGTCCCTACTTTCTGTATCGTCTTCAATCAAACTCTTAAAATCAGTAACTAGGATGTTTGCTAGTTCAACTGGCGAAAAGTGTAACTTCAAAGTAGACTCAAAGAAATCTGCCAATTTCTTATCATTTATGAGAATATTGGACGTATGATCTGAGAGTTTGTATTTTGATTTAAATCGTTCAAATCTTTCATTTGGAAGTTCTGGCATTCGTTTCTTTAAATTAGCAACAAAATCATTACCTAAGACTATTACTGGAATATCTGGTTCTGGGAAATAACGATAATCATGCTCCTCTTCTTTGCTCCTGGCTTTAAATGTAATTTTTTTCTTATCATCCCAATGTCGCGTTTCATGTTCTATCTTAAGATTGCGATTATATACACTCGACTGCCTTGTAATCTCATAGTTGATGGCTTTTTCAACTTCCTTGAAGGAATTGATATTTTTGATTTCCACCTTGTTACCACCATTCATGGACACATTTACATCACACCTAACCGAACCTTCAAGTAGAGTATCACATACTCCAAGATGTTCGAGTGTCAGGGAGAGTTTATTTAGAAATTGCCTGACCTCCTTCGGACCGGTGAAATCAGGTTCTGTAACTATTTCTATCAAGGCAACTCCTGCCCTGTTATAATCTATCAGTGCAGTATTTCTGACATTCATTCCACCTTCAGAATATGCGATCCGGCCCGGATCTTCTTCTAATTGAATTCTACTGATTCTAATTTGCTTTATTCCGTCCAATTCATATTTGCCGTCTATCCCTATACTTGAAATTCCATAAACATTATACTGGGTAATCTGAAAATTTTTTGGCAAGTCTGGATAAAAATAATTCTTACGGTAAAACATTATCTTGTCTGGCACTTTACACCCTAAGGCTATTGATGTCATCGTTGAATATTCAATTGCCTTTTGATTGATAATTGGGAGGGAGCCGGGAAGCCCACAACATATCTCACATATGTTACTGTTGGGTCTAAGATCACGATAGTTTCCACGACATGAACAAAACAACTTACTATTGAGGGCGGTTATTTGAGCATGAATTTCTAATCCAATCATCACCAAGCTCATATCGTATTTGGCCTCCTTGGGATATTGATAGCTTTTTCAAGCTCATATGATACATCAATTAGCTTTTGTTCTTCAAACGGAGCTGCCATTATTTGCAACCCGATGGGAAGACCGTTACTAAATCCAACGGGTAATGATATTGCAGGGATGCCTGCTAGATTCGCTATGACTGTGTTTATGTCAACCAAGTACATCTTTATTGGATCGTCTATCTTTTCACCGAACTTGAAAGGGAGTATTGGCATTGTTGGTCCGATCAAAAGATCATATTTTTTGAATAATTCAAGTAATTCCTGCCTTAAGAGTGACCTAAGTCTCCTTGCCTTGAGATAATATTTACCATAATACCCTGAAGAAAGAACATATGATCCAATCAATATTCTCCTTTTTACTTCTTCTCCAAAGTTTTCTCTGACATTACTAAAATAGGTATCCCATTTATATTCCCCTATAGGATAGTCAAACCCGTATCTGATATTATCATATCTTGCAAGATTACTACTTGCTTCGGCGCTGGCGAGAGTATAATAAGAAGGTAATGCGTAATGCAAATTCTTAATTGAAACTTCTTCACATGAGCATCCGATCTCCTTAAATTTTTCTGACGTAGAATAAACTGATTTCCCGACCTCTTGATCGCTGCCAGTTATTAACTCTCTTATTATTGCTATGTTTAGTTTGCTTAACCTATTGGGAATAGAAACTGGGGTCGACAGCATACTTGTGTTATCAAAAGCGTCCTTTCCAGAAATGATGTTTAGCATCATCACCAAGTCCTTAATAGACCTGCATATAGGACCAATTTGCTCCAGACTGTTCGCGTATGAAATTAGTCCATATCTACTTACTCTCCCGTACGTTGGTTTAAGTCCAATTACAGAACAGAAGCTAGAAGGACATCTTATTGAACCTCCTGTGTCTGATCCAAGGGCAACAGTACATTCTCCAGCAGCAACAGCTGCACCACTTCCACCGGATGAGCCTCCAGGGACACAATCCAAATTCCATGGATTACGAGTTGGTTGATATCTGCTATACTCAGTCGTTGAACCCATTCCAAACTCATCCAAATTCAATTTTCCCAATAATATGGCGTCATTTTCCTTCATACTTTTTATTACAGTAGCATCGTACGTAGGAACATAATTTTCGAGAATTTTTGAAGCACATGTAGTTCTGATACCCTGTGTAGAAATGTTATCTTTTATACCTACTGTTACCCCGGCAAGTTGACCTATTTCTTCTTTTTCCTTTATTTTCTTGTCTATAATCTTCGCAGAAGATAAGGCTCCCTCAGTATCCAATGTGATAAATGAATGTACCTTTGGTTCCACTTTTTCAATTCTTTTAAGTATAGTGGTAACATAGTCCTCAGCTGTAAACTGACCTTCAGTTAAGCCCTCGACCACTTCATATGCAAGCAGATCATCTAGTTTTGTCATTCTATTTCATCTTAGGGCCTCTTAAGAAACCATCTTCTGTAATGTTTTTGCCAAGTTGCTTTTCATCAGACATTCTTATTTCGTCCTTTCTTAACTCTTCAAATTCTAATTCCTGTAGGTCTAAACTAATTGAATCATCAGAAGCAAGTTGTTCAAGTATATCAATGTATTCTATTGTCTTTTCCAGCTGTGATGGAAATTTTTCAAGTTCATTTTCGGTTAGATTAATTCGTGATATTTGAGCGAGATGTTCTAAATCTTCTTTTGAGATCATGCTATTGTCATCTTTTCATAGATATATTATCTGTTAAGGTGACAACCTATCAATATCTCTAGGAAACAAGACTACGTCCCTAATATTATCAACACCGCACATACTCATCAGGAATCGCTCTAGGCCCATGCCAAACCCAGCGTGAGGAGGCATGCCATAGTCAAAAACTTTCAAATGGAAATCAAACGCACCAGTGTTTAACCCTTGTTTTTTCATTCTTTCAGTCAGCTCACTTTTATCGTGGATTCTTGTGCTCCCTGAAGATAGTTCTAGATTTCCATACATCAAATCAAAGGATTCACACTCTGTACCCGTTGATTTTGGCTTAACGTAGAATGGTTTTATTGAAGTAGGCCAGTCAATGATAAAATAAAAATACTTCATCTCATCATCATTGAGATTTCGTAATTTTTGGTGGGAGATGTCATCCCCCCATTCAATAGACTCGCCTGACTTTTGCAACTTTTCTATGAGGTCGGAATAACGGTGCCTCTTAAATGGAAGTGATAATTCAGGTAATTCTATTTTTAAATAATCTAGATTGGATTTGTTTTTGTTTCTCACTTCGGCCCAAACAAAATGAAT
>DASQWJ010000071.1:0-2983 GCA_035640315.1 Nitrososphaeraceae archaeon | reverse complement strand
AAGTAATCTATGTTTTGATTGTATAGGTTCAATACCCCATTCAGGTGGACGACTTCTTATTGAAACCAACGTTTTTTCTATCCCCTATAATATAGATATGGTTACCTGATAAATATTAAAAGCATTAAAAGAAACGACTTGTGCTTTCTTAATCTTTGTAGCATTTATAAACTAGAGTATTCTTTGACTTTGGACATGATACTATAATGATTTTTCCTATTCCTTTGCTAGATTCTGTCTCAATTGCAACCTTCTAATCGTTAAGTATGTGTAGCCATTCTTGGTATTATCATCAAAATATACATATGTTTGAACCAAAAGTAAGAGTTCCCACACTTCAACAACACAACTACAATTTTGAAGGATATAATAGGATTTACTTACGTTAAAATGTTATTATATACATGTCGGCAGAAATTTTTCAATGTACAAAAAATTGTGTATTTAATTCATATCGTACAATTTATTATTGATTAATACTGGTAAAAGTGGTACAAATAAGGTAGTAAAAATAATAATAAATATGAATAATTCATTTGTTAGCTGATAAAAAGCTCAAAAATGCTAATGCTGAGTCAAATGGATTAGAATCTTAATTAGTACCTTTCGTACTTTTACTTTTTTCTAAAGTAGTTAAAACAGCCTTCTCTAACTCTTGCATGATAGCTTCCACATCTTTGGGATCGCTACTGAAAGTTGCACCAGCGGCAAATTTGTGACCACCGCCATCATGTAGATTACTAGCGATCTCATTACATGATATTTTTTCGTTATTTCGTCTGATACTAACCTTGCCTTCACTACTATAAAACATGGCAAGATCTGATTGTGTTCTTTGAAAGACTTCTTCTGAAAATAAACTAGTCTGTAAGTAAGGGGAAGATTGTACAAATACTACCTTTATGTCTTTTATTTGTTTTATGTAAATTGTAGAAAATACCTGTTTTTTTGCATTTTCGCGTAGCTGTACATACTCATTGTATTCATTTTGCATCTCAACATCCCACAGTATTCCAGATGCCGACTTTTGTGTAAGGTTTGTAAGTCTATCATAGAAATTAGGAAAATTATGATAATAACGGATGAGTTCGGAAATGGGAGTTAGATACTGATCCTTTGTAAAAAAATCCATTGTATGAGCCATGCTTGCAAGTTTAGCTGCTATAGCATGTCCTGGAAGGAACGTTTCATACATTAAATCAGCTGCACATTTTTCGCCTGAGCTATCTCTCACAATTTCAATGAACGGGTTAACTGCCTCAATAGCTTTTTGAGACCACAAGTGATGATCGACCCAGATTATTCGCCAACCATTTTTCTTAGCCTCTGAAAATATCTGTTTACAAATATCGATCAAGTTATCGTTAAGTCCAAGGTCTGAGATAATAAAAATGCCTTTTTCCTTATAAGAATAGGTTGCCGAATAAATAAAATCTCGCATTTTTGTAAAGTTTTCTGTTCCATAGCCAAGGAATACGGTACGCGCTTGAGGATAACGAATTAATCCAATAGCTGCTGAAAATACTCCGTCGATGTCAGATTCATGTGAAAATATTGTAACTTTCATTCATTTACACCAATTTTGTAGTAGATTCTTAGCCGATTCTGTTCCTTTAAAAATTCTCTCTTCTGATATCATAGACTCAAAATCTGAAATTCTTAGAGTTGTATTATTCAACACCACTATACATTGGATACCTGCATTATTTGCTGCCTGCACACCCAATGGGGCATTTTCTACCACAATTGCTTCTGACTTTCTTAAATCCATTCTGTGTAACGCCACTAAGAATGAGGAAGGATCAGGCTTGCCTTTTTTAATATCATCAGCGGTAATTATTACATTAAACAAATCTTTTCCAAAGTTTTTGTCAAGGATTGTTTCGACGTCTTCTCTCGTAGAGCCGCTGACTACAGCCTTTTTACAATTGTCGTATAAATTCATAATTAAATCTCTAACACCTTCATATGCTCTAGGGGGTGAAGATTGTAGTATATCTCTGAAAATTTCATTTTTTCGCTGACTGGCTTGATCAGCAGTCTGCTGCTTACTATTGTTGTTACCACTATAGTAATTTTTTAATTCAAAGACCTTTTTTACTAAATCAATACCACGCATACCTTCTAGCAAATAAATGGTTCTTTCATCTACATCAATATCAGATACTTCTTTAAATGCAATCTGCCATGCCTTGTAATGAGCCGGCATAGAATCTATCAATACACCATCCAAGTCAAAAATAATTCCCTTCACAAAATAATTGATATGATACTAATTATTTATTTATAACTTGTAACCGTAGGCATGCTTTTATATGCATTATTACGATAAATATATACACACATATACACGATTTGGATAGAGACCTTCTAGGTAATCAAACTCTTTATCCGTATAGTTTTAGAGTACTTGTATATTGATTATTTTCTTTTTGTCTATATAGAGTGCAAGCTAAATATTCTTTGTGCATTCATTAAATGACTATACATTTTGCAACGGACAGACATCACTATCGCAGCTTTTCAAGTTCTCTATCGTCACGATAATAATCAGGATTTAGTCTAAAACCATTTGTCATCTCATATGGCACATCGCTTAGCTTCAAATAATATTCCATCTTTTTTTTCTTGAGCTGTTTTGAAAGCCAGAGTACAAATTGTTGCTCAATCATATGGCCTTCTTCCCTCTCTATATCTGGATGGATTTCAAGTAACTTCTCAATAAAATCTGGATCAAAGTAAAGTTGGAAGAAATCCCAGCCCATAGCACTGCCAGCAGAAGAGCATTCACATTTACTCTTTATGTGAGCTCCCCATTCTAGCTCACCAATAAATTCCATTATCTTTTGTCTTTCTTTTTCAAAGTAAAGACATGATCCTGAGATTACGATCATAGGTGGCTTTTGAGCAAATTTTCTCCTCAAGCTAAATCCAATATTAAATCGTCAGCATTTAATATAAAAGTAGTACTATAAACCTAGTG
>DASQWJ010000070.1:0-4712 GCA_035640315.1 Nitrososphaeraceae archaeon | reverse complement strand
GATTCGCAAATGCAAAAAGACTATTTGAAATTTATTAAAGTTGCAGAACTTCACAAAAGTAGGTCTCTGAAAACCCTAACGATAAGGAAAATCCGACAGTTTAGCGTCGCATTTGTGTTTACATATCCCTTAGTTCAATCAAGTCTTTTTGCTAATGAGGTGTTTTCTTATTCAAAGGCCGACTTGGTTATGCTATTTAACAAAAATGGAAAAGTCAGTATCCGCAGGAATACCGACATGATTTCATGTAGCAAAATAGCATCCTATCTTGTTGAAGGCGGCGGACATGAATTTGCATCAGGCGGGATGTTGAAATGCAATCCAAAGGATTTTGCCTCATGTATTAGCGAGATGGAACTAGCAGTTAAAAAATCACTAAAATGACCATACAGCTACAGTAGCAATTACACTTTTTGAAACAACAAAAACTGGAAATTTCAAGAAAAACAATTAAATTTCAATTCAATTAATGACTGCTGTGGCTAGCGAAAACCCTGTAGGCAATGTAATTTACGAGTGTATGAGATGTGGTACTCCAGTAACTAATGAAGAACTCTCCAAATTACCTGAAATAAAGTGTATATGCGGATTTAGAGTATTTAGAAAAGCAAGACAGCCAATAGTAAAGCAACTGAAGGCAATTTAACTTAGTATTACCCTCTTGATTCTAATTGTATTTTTTATAACCTAATGCTTATTTGCTAGAAACGAGATAAATAGTTAGATGAAAATAGTCTGTCCGGATTGCAGAAAAGCTGCTGAGCTTTCAGATGATTTCAGTTTTGTAAAATGTAAGTTTTGCAAGCTAGATATGACTTATGGAGAGTATGTAAAATACGTTGCATACAGAGATGTAAGGTATAGAGATATTCTAAGTGATTACAAGAAATAAATTATAACAACAAGTTACCATTGATGGTATCTCTAATTAATTCTAAGTAGTTGTGCTTAACTAAATAGTAATTATCTATTTCCTTATATCTCACAATAAAAGATATGTTGGCGATCGACTACAGCTCAATGTCGACATTTTCTTTATAATGGAAGATTTACTTTTTTATCATTGTTGAAATTATAGACAGTACGTCTCTGTCCTTTATCTGATAGTCACCAGGCAATCTTAGACCATTTCTCACATCTACGGCATAGACGATGCCTTTGGACAACTCAGTATGTATTTCACTTGCAAGATCCTGCACAGTAGATCCATTCTTCATCAGAAATGCATCAGGAAGCACGTTACCTTTTTTATCGGACAATTTGTTTGGATCTGAAACTGGATACACGACATTCATATTCAACAACTTAAAGACAGCGATGTTTAGCGCAAACTGTACTCCTGTTCTAAGGTATTCCCCCAATACATCCTTCCTGATAAAGTTGAGCGCCCATTTTTGTTTTTCATTTAGAACAGTATTTTCATAGATGTCAAATATTTCATCTCCAGGAGAATATTTTATCAAGCCTCTATTCTGAGCTCTTCGCAGAGTAAGTTCGGCATCAGCACTTGAAGGGATTACGAACATATGTTTATTATGCTCTCGAAGTCTATTGAAATTTTCTGCAGCAGTTGGTAAATCAATCTTGTTTGCAACTATTAACGAGGGTTTTGATACTTCTCTCAATGTAGAAATAAATTTTCTACTTTCATCAGGATCTAATTCATGAATGTTCCTATCTACTAGATTATTTTCAATTATAGATTGTTTTACATGCCGTTCCTTCACACCAATGCCGCCAAAAATTTCAGTTATAGCGCGAGCAATGTCCATTCCGGTAGTTGTCATCCTCGAAATTTTTTCTCTATTGCCTTCAAATAATTTCAGATACCATAGAACCAGCTCTTCTTCAATATCGGATACATCAGCAATAGGATCTCCGGCCCCGGCCTCCGCAATTTTTCCTGATGCGTCTATGCTTCCAGAAGCGTCAACAATATGAAGTAATACATCAGATTGAGCGGCAACTGATAAGAACTGATTACCAAGGCCCTTTCCTTCCCATGCGCCTTTAATGAGTCCTGGAAGGTCTATCAATTCTACGGGAATAAATCTCCAACCGTCCTTGCACAGCGAATTTCGAGGGTTGTCCTGTACTCCGAATTCTTTGTGAACACACAGAGTAATCACGTGAGCATTTCCGTGAATTGGTTTTTTAGTTGTGAACGGATAATTTGCTATTTCTTCGCTCCCCAAAGTAGCAGAGTTAAAAAACGTAGTCTTGCCGGTATTTGTCTTACCTATTAAACCAATTCTTATCACACCTCTATTATTTGGGCATGATTATTTATATCTAGCAAGTAGCTTGACTAGAAAATGAATTATTTCTGACACTGGAAACTTTGACGAGATCTCAACTTTGCACATAAAGTTCTATATCAACCAAATAGAAATTTCTATAGTGATTAACGTATGTTTTATTCCATCTCAAGGCTTTAATAATTATATAATGAATCTTTTATATCGGCTAAAATGCACACAGAATTTGGATCTCAAATAAAAAGGGTTTTAATTATTGGTCTTGGGCAACTGGGACTTCCTGTTGCAAAATATGTTAAGGAAAGGGGATTTGAGACGTTTGGATATGATATGAACCCCCTTAGAATGCAGGATGCAGAAAAGAGTTTTGGAATAAAAAGTTTAGAGACCTTTGATGATATCGATGTTTTTATCCTGTGTGTTTCAACCCATGATCCTAATGATGAATATACTCCTTTTGTAGACGGCTTATTTTCACTGGCTCAAAAAATATCAAGGGAAGCGAAAAATGGTTCACTTGTTTCTATAGAAAGTACAATACCAAAAGGTACTTCAAAGAAAATTTTTGAACTACTTAACCACAGACTACATGTTGCTCATGCACCTCACAGGTGGTATTCACTTGAAGAAGATATACATGGTGTCAATCAGGTCAGAGTAATTGGTGGTGTAAGTGATTGTTGTCTAAAAGTGGCATTACAATTTTACGATAGTGGTAACGAAGTACTTGAATTCAATGATAATACTATTACTAAGGATAGCCGGAATAGGCATAGAATAAATTGCCTTGGAATTCCAATGCATCCTGTATCTGAAATTGAAATAGCAGAACTAACTAAAATAATCGAAAATGCAGATAGATACATGCAAATAGCCTTTTCTGAAGATCTATATCTTTACTGTCAGGCAAATAATGTTAATTTCGCAGAATTAAGAGATTCCCTGAATACCAAGTGGAATGTAAATATTCTTGAACCGCGAGATGGAGTAGGAGGACATTGCCTGCCCAAAGATACAAAGATGTTCTTGCAATCCTCAAAATCAATAAAGAGCAAGATACTGATGGCCGCAATGGAAGTAGATCAGGATTATAGAAGATTCAGAGAAATGAGAGGCTACAGGTTGGTTCCTTCAGCCATTAACAATCATAAGTAGGCAAACTATCCAACTCTGATTGTATGGAATCTAAAACAATTCTGGTATTTGGAGCACACCCAGACGACGTGGAAATTGGTATGGGTGGAACCATTGCAAAGCTTGTTGGTATGGGTTATCAAGTTCAGCCAGTAATAGCTACGTTACCAAATTTTGTAAAATCTGATACCAAGGAGGGCAGAAAGACAGAGTCTTTGTCGGCTGCCAAGGTAATGGGTTGCAAATCACCCGAATTTCTTGACCTGTCACCTGAAGAGATGGTTTTTGGAAGAAAATTCGTCACACTGATAGATTCTATAGTTACGAAATACAAACCAGAGTCAGTATTCACTCAATGGTATGGTGACTCCCATCAGGATCATCAGATTTTAACAAAGAGTGTGATTTCGGCGTGCAGGGATCAAGACAATTTATTCATGTATGAAACTACAATACCTGGAGGAATAACCGAAAACCCATTTAGGCCACAGTTATTTGTAGATATTACCCAAACAATTGAAATAAAGAAAAATGCCCTAGAATGTTTTGAATCTCAGTTTGTTCGCTGCGGTGAGATTTGGATTCCAGCAATTATTGGCAGATGTTCTTTTAGAGGATATCAAATAAATTCAAAGTATGCTGAGGCCTTTGAA
Source organism: Nitrososphaeraceae archaeon (assembly GCA_035640315.1). Classification (GTDB taxonomy): domain Archaea; phylum Thermoproteota; class Nitrososphaeria; order Nitrososphaerales; family Nitrososphaeraceae; genus TA-21. The sequence continues at coordinate 667 of DASQWJ010000070.1, read as the reverse complement.
GTGGTCAAAGTTACCAAATGGTAGATAGAAAGACAATCTGTTGCTTATTCATTTAAACGTGTTAACTTGATTCATGGGTACGTGGAAATTTACGGCAAAAGCATACTGAAAACTGCAAATCCACGAGGTTAATCATTTTTGGTGACTTGAAAAAAAGATTTGAACAGTTTATAAGTGAATATTTTATTTCCTTTTTGCAAAGGATTTGCTAAAAAGCAGTCCGGATGGGCTCGTAGCTCAGCTTGGATAGAGCGCCTGCCTTCTAAGTCTAAACAAAGAGAGCCGGAAGTCGAGGGATCGAAGCCCTCCGGGCCCGTGCTATTAACTTAGCAAATTTGGTGGTTAATAAATGACTGAATTACGGTTGAGGACACATAATTGCGTGTATGCAATGCTTGTTTGAAATCGCAAATCACCGTTTGTGAACTACCGCCCACTAAAGTGAGTGGCTTCTCCCATCTTAAAAAATGTGAGTTCTGGGCATTTTCACTGATACCCCTAATTTAGAAATATATCCTAAACCTCGTTTGGCTATGTTGAAAACAGCATTTCTATCAGACAATGGATATTTTTTACCAGTTTTTACGACTTTATAGAACCTGTCTGCTTGTTGCTTGTTATGCCGTAGTGTGTACGCTGGTCTTCCTCCTATTATGCAGGAAGCATG
>DASQWJ010000069.1:0-2499 GCA_035640315.1 Nitrososphaeraceae archaeon | reverse complement strand
CCTAATGAGTTTATAATCAGCTTTTTAGAACAGCTCTATAGAATCCCAAATCACACAATGAGATGCTCCCTAATCAAGAGACTAGATTTTTTCAAGTTTTAATTTTCAAAGCTTGTATAATCTTGATCAATCTATTGCATGGTTAATCTTCTTAATTTTTATTTCATTTCATTTTTTTTATTGTTGTCCTTGTTGTATGACTCTTTTCATCATGTTATATCTTAATTTTAGGAGTAAAATTGCGTATTCAATAGTGATATAGGCATGCACAAAGACGAAGATTCATCTGTATTAGATATTATAACTCCTTGAGAGATCTATTGGTGCAAAAGTTTGACTGTGATTAACAAATGTTTTAATTTGTGAATGGTATATGCGTTTAATAAAATACAGAACTGCATAGGTAGATCAGTTTAATAGTGTACATAGTAAGAATTATTACAATTGCGGCTAAAATCCCCGTGCTACGTACAGCTATGTACCATGAAAGATTTTGGCAGACTAGTCTGTGCTCTAGAGCGTACTCCTCTTCCGACCTTCTCATTAATTTTAAATAAAGATCATGTATTTGGCGTTCAAACTGATTTTATAAATGGTAGACAAGTGATTTACTTTGTGAAGCATCGGCGGATCGAAGCTGGGCAGTATGTTGCATATAGAATTACTGGAACTAGCGAAGAAGTTATGGTAGTTGATTGTGTTGGCAACCCAACTTTTGTGTATTCCCCAATTATCAAGATTGAAAAATTTCCAGCGCGTCTTGCAAGAACAGCTAGGATTGATAAGAAGTCTAGATACATTGCAATTGGATTGAAGGATCTATCTAGTCTGGCGAAGGTTGCGGCTTATAAAGCAATCTATGATGAGCCTCCTTTACCACTGTTTTTTTTTAAAATACTTGGTGATGCGGAAAAATTTGCAGTTGGCGCGGCAATGAGTTTAAATGAACCTAATACTACACCTTACTTTTATTATATTCTGCTTAAAGAAGAACCAAAAGACCCGTTTCTCAGATTCTCTAGTCAGAGACCAGAACAGCCATCTTTCTCTAGCAGAATAGATGAGCACGGTAACATCTATCTAAAATTGATTAAGCTTGCCGATAATCATCCTCTGGTAGGTATTGATGGACAACATATCTCCTTTTCATAAGAGAATGGATATTAGTTCAAAGAATAAAAAAAGTAAAATAGTGTTAGCACTTGATCCCTTTCCCAGAGCTAACCTCACAGAATTTGTCAAAAACTTGATAAGGCATCTTGAAAAGTATATCTGTGCAATAAAGATTAATTTTCATCTTCTCTTACCACTCTCTATTTCGCAAATATCAGAAATAAACGTTCTAGTTCATTCATATGGGCTTCAGTCCATTGCAGATATTAAGCTCAACGATATCATTAGGACTAATGAAATTGCTATTAGATATCTTTCGAAAATGGGATTTGATGCAGTGATAGTTAATCCATTTATTGGGAAAGAAGCCTTGAAATCGGCCGTGAGGCTGGCCCACCAAAACAGTTGTGGCATTATTGCGTTAGTCTATATGAGCCATAGGGAAGCAAAGGAGGGTTTCGGGATAAATGTGGTAAATAAAGAAAATCGAACCACTGTAATGTATAAACTATTTTTGGAATATGCGTATGCGTGCGACGTAGATGGTATTATAGTCGGTGCAACTCAAGTAGATGTTTTGAAAGAAATATCTTCTGAAAAACGCGTACCTATATATTCGCCAGGAATTGGCATCCAAGGAGGTAACCTAGAACAGGCAGCTAAAAACGGTACCGACTACTTCATTATTGGCAGTTCAATTATTGGATCCGATGACCCTTTGATGGTTGTCAAGCAACTACAACAAGTGATTTCTCATCTTAATATCTGTTAATACAATTTGTTTCCAAAAATATCCTTGCACCTGTTAATATGTCTTTTGCATTCTGATAAGTCAGTTTTTTTATAGCCTCGTCATAATTTGTCCATGCATATCCAATATGCTCATTAGAGAGTATAACTTTTCTTGTATCTGTTCTACCGAGATAAAAGATCACCTGTTTATGGACCAGTTTTTTTCCACGTTTATAAGTATATTCGATTTTTTTTTAAAGCCTTTTAAGAACTCCACATTTTGAATTCCAGTTTCCTCGAATATTTCGCGATGTGCAGCATGTATGTCACCTTCACCAACTTCTATATTTCCTTTTGGAAAATCCCAGTGACCATGTGTATAATGTAATAACAAAAATTCTGTTTCATGTGATTCATTTTTAATTGAAAAGATAATTGCCCCTGAAGACCTTTCAGCTATCATCAACAATTAAAAAGAGCCCGATTTACTAAGCTTTTCGAGAGAACTCAAATTGTCTTCGGCCTGTGAAGTCTTCGTTTCTCTCTATCTCTCTGTTTTATTACGATTGTTATGTATGTGTCTGTACTTGAAGCCTTCTTTTTTCCTGAGGTCTGTTGCATTTCTGGGAGAATAATCATGAATGTCTTCCCACT
>DASQWJ010000068.1:0-4836 GCA_035640315.1 Nitrososphaeraceae archaeon | reverse complement strand
ACAAGATTGATTCGGGCCCGGAGGGATTTGAACCCTCGGCCTGACGCTTAGGGGGCGTCCGCGCTATCCATTTTGCGCTCATATTATCATGGGTTATGATCTGCGCTACGAGCCCGTAAAACTTGACTCTCGATGTAAATATAAAGATTCAACTTGTAAAACTAAAATTCATTCTAATCATTGTTGCTACGTTACTAGATGTTACTTTTAATCATGCGATTCGTTGTCGGTGCTACGTTACTGGATGTTACTTTTAATCATGCGATTCGTTGTCGGAGTAATCAAAACCAAACTCATGTTCGTATTCTCTTTCTAGCTTCGCTTTAGCTGCCGCAATGCTACCAAAAGTGCGGATATATTCTATGAGTTGTTTAATCTCGCCCTGCGGAAAATCATTATTGAGTATGTGCGCCACGTTGAAGATATCCTCAGCTTTGAGTCCGTCTTTTATTAGACGAGCAAAAACTTCGGAAGCAATATGCTGGCCCTTCGACCTAGTTTCTTCTTTTACTAACATACGCCTATAGTGTTCAAGTAACTTTTCTGACTCTCGCAACTTTTTATCTAATTTTTCATTTGCCTTTTTCAAGCTTTCAAAATCTTCGTATTTAGAAACTATATCCTTTGCATCATATCCCATTTTTTTGATATCGATCAGTGCACGAGCTACTGCGCCATATTCAGTGGAAATTTCGGGATAGTTGTACAATTCAAGAAGATTACTGATTTGATCAAATTGATCTAGATCTTTTTGTTTGATTTTTAATCTCTTCTGCTCTTCTTCCACAGTTTTACTCGTTTCATCTAACAGCTTATTGCTAGTGTCGATCTTCTCATTTATTTCCCGCAATTCATTCGTCTTTAACTTGATGACCTCTTCCAATTTGTGAGGTTCTATATTTTCTCGTAGAGTAATTTCAATTATAGAAAATAGCTGATTTGCAAGTGAAGCCGGCGATATGCTGTATTTATTGCACCAGATCTCCATCGCACCAAGAAATTTTTCGATTTTCTTGTCGTCTAAGGCGATCTGTTTTTTTATCCTATTCTGGCATCTTAAATTGACTGCAATTTGCGGAATACCCACACGATTTTTCTTTGAAATTATTGCAATCTGTCGTTGCAAGTCAATGGTGTCATCAGACTTCATTATTTCATTTACAAGGCTATTGACTGTACCTACACTAATGTTAAGCTGGATAGCTATATTTTCTTGAGACTCGCCAGATAAAAATAATCTTGAGACCTCTTGTTTTAACCAAGTTTTGTTCATTAACGTCATTTGCGACGTTTATAGTAATTGCGAGTTTATACTAAAAAACTTATTGGCGGGTAACTAGTGTCTTAATCCGAAGTAAAAATTTAGTTGAATTTTTTTTGAATGTTAAATGAATGAAAAATGAAAATTTGTTGAAAATTTGTTGAACGAAAAATGAATTTTTTTTGAATGTTTAGAGTGAATAATTTAATAGCCTTAATTCATGGCAATTTAAGACTGGCTGCCCCTTTGATATCAACATATAACTAGTACATATTTTCGATCAAATGCTCCTTGGTGCCACGTTTTTTCATTATGTTCAGTTGAGCTTGTTATTGTTGTATTTTTTCAATATCTTTTATAAAATTCGTCCTTTGCATTTTTCTCAGTTTCATTTATTCCCCATAGAAACTCTACATAATTCTGGGCAAAGATTGTTACAAGAAATCTGAATAGATCTTCTGCCGATTTATATCCATACTTATCCATGAGCTTGTTAATGTTTTCTTCATCTTTTGATGACAGTTTTATTCGAAGTTCCTTCATTGGCTACCACCTATATGAAAAGGTATTTTTAATAATTCTTGCTGATCTTCTTGGCCTGTAAATTAGACCGCTCCTTCCTCCACTACTAGATCTTAATTTCTCGGATATACTGAAATGTTTCGGTTAAATGAGTATTAACAAACCAAAATTTGGGGGAAAACATCCTAAACATCTTGCAACTAATATAAGAAATATTAAGGTTATAATAGTATGAATGAAGGCATAAGATGGCAAGAAACTCTAAACAAAAGAGCTATCGGAATTGACAAATGCGATTTGGGTAAAGTTGAACAAATAAACGATGACATGATTATTACAAAAAAAGGTTGGATTAACAAGAAAAAATACTCAATACCGAAGAAACTAGTCGCTAAGTTTGACGGAAATATGCTTTATTTCAGAATTATGAAGGCAGAGGCCAAACAATTTCTGCAAAATGAGATATTAAATAAATAATTTAAATGAAAAAGCAGATTTAGCTGTATTATACCTCTCAATCAGGACATTGTACCTGCTCTTGAAAGTATTGTTGCAGGAACGCATTAAGATGTGCAGTATAATTGCAGTCCAATTAAATAGAATGATAAACCTAGTAAGATTACGATATTAAAGTGAGACCTTAACTGAAAATGAAAATGTCCCAAGATATTCCATTTATAGATAGCGAGAAAAATAATTGTATTAAAGTCAATGATCTCAAAAAGAAGTATGGTAAAGGTAAAGATTACGTGGTAAATGGTATTTCTTTTGCGGTGAAATATGGGACAGTATTTGGTTTTTTAGGTCCTAATGGTGCTGGAAAGACAACAACACTTAAGATTCTGACTAGTCTTCTCAATCCATCATCTGGCAATGTAACTATATTTGGTAAAGATCTTTTCAAAAACCAATCAGAAATTAAACGAAGGATTGGAGTTGTTTCTCAAAGTCCAAGTTACGAAGCTAACTTGACAGTAGAAAGATCGTTGGATCTTTATGGGCTAATGTGGGGTCTAAATGATAGAAGAGTGAGGAAAGATAAAGTGAAAGAAATATTGAAGACTTTTGATCTGGAATCAATTAAAAATTCAAAGAATGATGAACTCTCTATAGGTCAGCGAAGAAGAGTACAGCTTGCTAGGGAATTTATGCATGACATGGACTTGCTTTTTCTCGACGAACCAACTGTTGGATTGGACCCCTCTGCAAGACGCCTCCTTCTGGATCATATAAAAAAACATGTACTGTCAGGACTGACCGTCTTTTTTACTACTCATATTATGGAAGAGGCAGAATACCTTTGCGATGAGATTGCAATAATTGATAACGGGAGAATAATCGCATTTGACACACCAATTGGTCTCAAACAAAAGTATGGACGAATGAATAAATCTATAGAAATTACCTTCAAGGATAACCTAAACGAACCCTTTGTAGACATGTTAAAAGGCATAGTAAATGGGGATAAAAAAGTTGGTAATGGAATGGATGATGTTTCTGACAACATTCGAGAATTTAGTTTAGAGGGCGAAAATGCAATTAGGATCAAAGTCAATAACGCTGAGAAAGTTATACCGGAGATATTTCAAATCGTTCCTAAAAAAGGTATGGAGATAGAAAGTATTTCGGTGAATTCACCCTCACTGGAGGAAATTTTCCTATCAATTGTTGGTAATTCCAAGGAAAATTCTAAAAACAGTTGATGAAAATGAAATCTACAGACAAGTACTTTTTCGTATCAGGTCTCTTGCTTCTATTATATAGAAATCTTTTCGCAGCCATAGATAAGATGTTCCTCATATGGCAGATTCTTTTGCCCGTGTTTCAAATTTACATAATGGGCTATGCATATTCTGCCCTTATAGGTGATCAAGGGATTAACATAGGAGCATTATCAATTTCATATGTTTCATTCTTAACGACCGGAATGATGGGATTTAATGTAATGCAGGGAAGTCAAATAGCTGGTACTATTTTTTGGAATGATAAGAGAAATGGCATGTTTCAACAAATTCTGGTAATGCCATTTAATAAAATACAATATGTAATATCTAATCTAGTAACACTAATTATTATAGGACTGACAAGCGCCACAGCTATTATACTTATCGGCTTACCAACTATATTTCAGGATATGAATATTACCATATGGGGAATATCATATACAATATTTGCACTAGTAGCAGGTTCTATATTTTTTGGTTCTTTCACAATAATTCTCTCAACAAAGATGAAAAGTAGCGAGACATATAACGTATTTAGTAACGGACTCTTCATATTTTTCATATTTGTTAGCTCAGTATTCTATCCTGCGGAAGGTTTACCTCAACCACTTTCAACAGCATTCTATTTCAATCCACTGACATATATTGCAGATATTACTAGAGCAGGAATATTCTCTCAGATAGATACATTTACAAGTATAGAAGTACTTGTTTTAACTTTATTCTCTGTGGGTGCATTTGTAATTGCTACCAGAGCAATGGTAAAGCTGCAGATATGAATTCGCATGACTTGAATTAGGCAGCGAAAGCCATTACCAAATAAAATAACAACAAGGATATTTCAAAATATCCGTTTCCTTTTCTGATATCACCTAACAGAATCCATCAGATTAATGATCCATTAATTATACTCTGAGACTTAGTCTTAATGGTAGATCAATTAGTAGTACTATGGATCCTACTGCGACACTTGCATCATGAAAGGAAATCCGACTCTGATAAATTGATTAAACGTAATTCTGTGTCCATTTACTTCAGCCAATCCAGTAGCTACTATCCCAGCACTTGATCCTATCATTGTACCATTTCCTCCAAATCCAACTCCAAGTGACAATGCCCACCATAGTGGATTGATGGTAAGACTTCCAAATACTGCAGCCACCGATTCAGTATTGTAGATGGCATAAATGAGAGGTATCATTGTTGCAGCAAACGGAAGGTTATCAATAAATGCGCTAGCTGTTGCTTAAATCCAAATTATCATAAAGAACAATACCTAAGGATTACAACCACTAATCTGCAGTAATGTATTTGAGAGTAAATCTATTG
>DASQWJ010000067.1:0-8243 GCA_035640315.1 Nitrososphaeraceae archaeon | reverse complement strand
CCCCAACCAAATCCACTACCACCTAGATCACTTCCACCCTGTCCTCTTGATCCAAATCTCCTCCTTGTTCCAAGATAGAATATGACACCAATGATCACGAGAAAAACTAATACCATTATTATTACATCCCAACCGCTTTCACTTGCACGTGGTTCGTACTCTTGGTAAACCTGATCTTGATTTTTATAACCTATTTTCTCGCCGATTGCTATTATCGTTGTTAAAAAGGCTTCACCTAAAACATCTGAATTCTTAGTAGCTTCAAAGTCTTGCCTTGCTGGAACTAGATATGAATCCAATATTGCACCCGCAGTGCCATCCGTAATATTTCCTTCTAATCCTCTTCCTACTTCAATGCGCATTGATCCGCCTCCGGCATCCCGATCCAGTGAGTATAAAACTAAGACACCGTTATCTTTGTCCTTCTTTCCTATACCTTTTATTCCATCCAAAGTAACTTCGTTAAAAATATAGTTGGCAAGAGTATCTCTATCCTGAATCTCTTGATTGTCTTTCTTTATCCCATGCCCAATAAAACTTGGAATAGTAAATATTACTACTTCAGCGGAGGTTTGAGCATCCATTTTTCTGAGATACTTTTCAATCAAATCCTTGTATTTGGAATTTATCAAATTAGCATTGTCATATACATATTGTGGCCTTATACCGAATGAAGGTTGAAAAATAATTGGAATTAAAAGAATTACAATTAGAGTAGATGATAAACAAAACTTATTGAGACTAAGAAGGCAATACAAGTTGAGTAACTATAGATCGAGTTATTTACAAACATTTTGTTTTTGATCATATGGAAAATTAATCACCAGAATTACAATCCAAGTTAATTAATGAGACTGACAATCATACATATTGGTTATTAGTCAAGCATTAAATTTTGAGATCTAAAATCCAACCTTTGATGTGGATTTTGGGGTAACAGGTTACCTAATATATGGTATAGATTAATCAAATTTTAAGATCAATTAGATTGGGAACAGTCACTGTAATGAAATTTGGGGGGAGTACCTTAGGAGAAGATGGGGCATGTATAGACAAGATACTCGAAAGAATAAGAAATAAAATAGAAGGTCAAAACAAGGTAGTAGCGGTATTTTCAGCGCCTTTGATTCGATATAGAGATAAGCTAAGTTCTATGACTGATGTGGCCATTCACATCGGAAAAAGCTACGCCCAATCAAATCCAATAGAGATCGATGTTTTACGTGAGGTATATGAAACCATCGCATCAAATAATCTTTCTCAGGAGTATCGAAAGAATTTCTCTCATGATATTGACAAATTCCACAAAGAAGTTATTGTTTCGTTAAAACAGGCTGCAGAAAATCGAAGATTTGTGGACGTTACTAGGTCAAGAACCCTTGCATATAGTGGAGAGATACCAATGTCATATCTGATGGACTATGTTTTGAAAAGTAATCAAATAAAATCTAACCATGTAGACATTGAACAATGGCCAATTATTACTGATGATAACTTTGAAGCCGCAAATTTTTTAATTGAAGAGTCAAGACAAAAATCATTTCATTTCTATGAATTGATAGAAAGGAATAGTGTGGTAACCATAGGAGGTTTTATTGGAAAAACAAGTGACGGGCTAGAAACTACATATGAAAGAGGAGGCTCGGATAGATCTGCAGCGGATGTTGCCATATTGTTGAACGAAAAATATAAAGCAGAACTAGATTTTGAAAAAGATAATGCTGTACTGAGTGCTGATCCTAAAATAGTAAAGCAAGAACTGGATAGTATCAAATTTCTTTCTTATAACGAAGCAAGATTAGCGGGAATGTTCGGAATGAAAATACTTGATCCTCTTGCGATTAAGGAAATTGATAATAACAATATGGACATACCTATCGTAATTACAAACATGAATGATCCGTCCAATACAACAACTATATCAAAAATTTCTGCCGACCAATCAGACAATCTTGTCAAGATTGTTACTGGAAAGAGAAATTGTGCCATAGTAAGGATGGAGACTATGTCAGCCTCACATTTGTTGGCGTCACTTGAAAGCTACAGACAGTATCACGATTTTCTCAAACTATCTCCGTTTAAGAGAGATGGAATCGAAATCACTAGGATCCTATTCCTTGATGGAGATTATGTTCGAAGAAACGAACATCACTTCAAAGCTTATTATCCCAAAACGGAGATAGTGTATGACAGAGGTGTTGTTACTCTAATTGGTGATAACATGTGGAAAATGCCCAAAATTGCTTCAACTACGAGCAGTACAGTTGGTGAACATGGAATAAATATCTTAAATTTGGATGCACAGGAAGAAACTTCACGTATCTTGATTATTGTGGATGATTCCAAGGTGGCTGATGCCATAAGGGCAATTCACGATAAGAGAAATAGAATTGACAAGGATGAAATTCAATGAACGGTAAAGGCAAGATATGGATGGATGGAAAGTTTGTTGAGTGGAATAACGCGAAAATTCACATCTTGACACATGCTATGCATTATGGCACTGCAGTTTTTGAAGGGATTCGCTGCCATGATACAAAAAACGGCCCTGCTATCTTTCGATTAAAGGATCATGTCAGGAGACTTGCTAACAGTTGCAAAATGTATCACATGACTACACAATTTTCTGAAAAAGATTTTGTAGATGCGATCATCGAAACCGTCAGAGTTAATAATGTCAAGGAATGTTACATACGACCTTTATGCTACTATGGATATGGAAAAATGGGGGTCAATCCTTTACCCAACAAGGTATCAGCATCTATTGCATTGTGGGACTGGGAAGACCATATAAAAACTGAAGGAAATAGAGGCATGAGAGTTATTGTATCTTCTTGGACCAGAATAGATTCAAGAAGCTTGCCCATGCATTCTAAGGCCACAGCAAATTATGCAAATTCAGCGTTAGCAAGAATTGAGGCTATAAAATCTGGGGCTGACGAAGCGATCATGCTGAATATGAGTGGGATGGTGGTGGAAGGTACAGCAGAAAATATTTTTTTGGTAAGAGACAACACCCTCATTACACCGCCACTTGCGTCGGGTGCATTAGATGGCATAACCCGCTCAACTGTATTGTCCATTGCAGAAGACTTAGGTATCAGATCTCAAATTTGCGACATTACACGGGATGAAATGTATTATGCCGATGAGGTATTCTTGACCGGAACAGCTGCTGGAATTAAATCAATTGGTGAAATCGATAAAATAATAATTGCTAATGGAAAGGCCGGTAAAATTGCAACACAATTAAAAGACATTTACTATCAAATAGTGCATGGCAAAATTAAAAAATTCGACAAATGGCTCACATACGTCAATTGAATGAAAAAGGATTGTCTTAATCCTTCATTTCTTCATTAAGTAGATTAGTTACAAGATACACGTATTGGATAAAAATCCTTAAAGAGGTGATTCATTCAAAATCAAAGCGAGTAGTGCCGATCTTAGATCTTTACCATAAGACGCCTGTTTAAAGTATATGGCATTGGCTTTACTGTCAACATCCGGTGATATTTCGTCTATCCTCGGTAATGGATGCATTATGGCAATATCAGGTTTGAATTGTTTCAAAATGTTACTATCAATTGTGTATGCACCCTTAACTTTTTCATATTCTTGAGGATCTGAAAACCTTTCTTTTTGAATTCTAGTAACATACAATATATCTGTATCCCGAAATACCTTTTCATTCATTTCAACTAGTTCTACAATTTTCATCTTATTTTCCAATCCATAGATAGACTCTTGTCTAATATGTAGCGTTGGTGGAGAAACTAGAATAATTTCAACATCATAATTTGAAAGTCCGTACAGTAAAGAGTAAATGGTTCTTCCGTATTTCAAGTCACCCAAGATGCAAATTTTCAATCCATCAATTTTCTTTTTTTCTTTTGTTATAGTGTATAAATCAAGCATCGCTTGTGTCGGGTGTTCTTCACTTCCGCTTCCTCCGTTGATTATCGGATGATCAGAAATTTCTGCGGCAAATTTACTAGAGCCATCAAGTTGGTGGCGCAGGATCATGATATCTGAATAAAGATCCATTACTCGTACCGTATCTTGCAAACTTTCACCTTTCTCAATTGAAGATGATTTCAGATCAGATATCCCAATAGAACTGCCACCTATCGATGCCATTGCTGCTTCAAAACTCATTCTAGTTCTAGTACTTGGTTCATAAAACAGATATCCCATTATTCTGGCTTTTCCCAACTCATCTTTTTCTTTAGGATTGAGTTTCTTTATTTCGTCTGTTTTTTTGAACAAGTATTCCAGGTCATCTCTTTGAAAATCCTTAATGGAAACAACGTCTCGATTAAAGAATCTATTATTCTTCACTGATTATCACTATCATATTATGATAAACCCCCTTTACAAAAAGATTCTTATCAAAACTGCAAATAATTCCATCATTTTCTATATAGCATATATTAGCGATTTTTCAATAAAATTTGCAGTTTGAATAAGAGTGGATCAATTCTAGTCTTTGTTATAATGGCATCATCATTATTATTTGTGCAAAGCGTTATTGTATCTACGTATGGCCAAACCAATGATGCAACGATTAGCTCTAATTCTAATTTGACTGTCCCACAGATCAATAGTAGTATAGTAGATACTAAATTAAAGACTCAATTTCCTGATTTAGATCTGCAAAAAAACTCATCGGTTAAGACTGTTACCTATACGCCAAAGTTTTTGTGTGGTAATGTAATGGCTAGTGAAGGTCCTGTACGACCAGGACATTATGACACTGATATAAGCATTCTTAACAAGCAAGTATACCCAATAAAAATATTCATGAATGTCATACCAAATGATGGTAAATCTTCCAATTCAATAATCAAAGTTCTTGAATCTGAAAGTGCAACTGGAATTACGTGTAAAGACATTCTACCACTTGTTCCTGACATCAAGAACTTGACGGAGGGATTTGTGTTACTAACCTTACCTATTAGTGGAGGTATGATTAATGCATTCCCTGATCCTAATAATCCAGAAGCATCAATTTTAAAATCCATTGATGAATCTCAAGCAAATTTGATTGAAGTACAAGTTTTCTATACCGCAAATGCGCTTCCTCAACTTCCAAGTGAAGTGATATTTAATAAAATTGATTTTAGAATATCAAGCAATCCCAGTGGAAAAATACCTCAGGATCTGTTGAACAAGACTTTAGAACTCACCCTATCGTCAAATGCAGATCAAGTTTATGACCAACTACAACGAGTTAAGTCATTACTAAAGGAAAGATTCGGCCTATCGGATTCTGAAATGAACGCTATAAATATCCAAATTGAGAAAACAGAAATAGATAGTCTATTTACCAATGATGATCATGCAATAACATCATCAAGTCTAAATCCAAACATATCCTATAGATAAATCAGAGTCATACCTTTAATGCCCTACTTATCATTATCAATTCTGGCCCAGTTGTTAAATTACCTACTATTACTGAGCTGAAATTAGCTATCAGTCCTGATGATAGAAATGGCGAACCCCCATTAACTGTGGCAGGCTCTGCCTCAATTTGAAGTATTTCAGATATCCTATTTATTTCAGCATCATTAGCATTTGGATGAACAATAGCTCCGGCGTTTGTAGCCACAACCATCGAGCCAACCTGGACGAAACCTCCAATTGACATTTTTTGAATTGGCACACCAAGAGTATCCTCAATATGTTCATCGACTTCCTCGCCAAATAGGTTTGAAACTATTGCTCCCTTGTCATTTGCTGATATTAAGTTTCCTATTGCAGTAAATTTACTATTCAATCGTTCTACATTTAACCCCGTCTGCTTAAGGATTTGCATCTCATCATCTGAAACGGTTGATGGTAACAATATTCCATTATTATTCATAACCGTCATTGGTCCTATCAACCTGGTCCCTGCTATTGAAACATGAATTATTTCTTTAACATCCAAGTATTCCTTTAGTTTTTTTGTCTTTGTATCAGCAAACCCAAATGGAAGCAATAATGTTTTATCATTGGTTCGTGTAAACAAACCCACGTTTGGACTTCTATAGACATCATATTTGTGGATCACCAAATATTTGATCTCTCCATCATGTGAACGTCATATAACAATATTTCTCTTATGGTCGACTGAGATAAGAAATTATCTATTCAAGCTCAATCGAAGAGACATAGTTTCCAGACATAATAATAACTCTAGTCATTAAGTATTGTTTTTTGTTAATATCTCAACTTGGCCAAAAATAAAAAATGAAGAGTTTTAATTATCCTGACATACAGGAGCTAAACCCACATTCTATGCACATATTGCAACCTTCAGTGATAATTAATCTCGCATTACAAGATGGACATGCTTCATATTCTATATACTCATTCGGGGTTGCAGTCATACTCGTTTTTGGCTTTGCTTGAGAAACGTTTACTGAGTTGTCTGTTGGTTCAGCTTGTTCAGCATCTCTAAAGACTTTTTCAACTTGTTTCATAACATAGTCTTGTTTAATGTTACTATCAATGTAGTCAACTACGTGGGTACTTGGGTTTACTATAAATTTTTTCTCCTTATCATTTCCGGTGATATGTAGTACCTGCTCATGTCTGGATCCATCCCTATACACAGTTACTCCCTTTAATCCCATTTCGTGTGATAAAAGATAGGCAGCTTTTATGTCTTCAACTGTAACGTCAGATGGCATGTTTATGGTCTTGGCAATTGCATTGCTAATCCATTTTTGCCAGACTGCTTGAGCCATCAGATGATCAGTCCAATGTACATCAATTGCAGTGACAAATATTTTCTGCAACCATTCTGGAATTTCGGGAAGTCCTCTTACAGAACCATAATTGTTTGCAATTTTTGTCAGGATTTCATCATTGTAAAGTCCATTTTCCTTCAGAATGTTTTCAAATATCCGGTTGGTATAGAAGAACCTTCCCACAGTAACTCGTTTTTCAAATACAAGTGCAAAAACTGGCTCAACACCATTAGAAGTGTCAGCTATCATTGAAAGAGTTCCAGTAGGAGCAATTGTAGTTGTCCATGAATTTCTAATTCCATACTTTTCTATCTTCTCAACCAGTGTATCCCAATCATATGAGTGATATCGCTTGGGAATTTCATAATATCCTGCCACTGGTATCACTTTTCCTTCTACATAATCAGTCTGATTGAATAGTGGAAACGGGCCTCTTGCTTTAGCTATTGCTACACTTTCTTCCATACTATAATACGAAAGTGCTTCTGCTATTCTGTTCATAAAGTCGTAACCTTCTTTTGAATTGTATGGTATTTCTAAGGTGAATAATAGATCAGCGATTCCCATTATTCCTAGGCCAATTCTTCTTGTTAATTTTGTATTGTATTCAATTTCTTCTACCGGATACTTATTCATGTCTATGACATTGTCCAGGAATCTGGTTGAGAGACGAATTGCCTGCTCATATCTTTGCCAATCAAATTCATATTTGCCATCAATGTTTCTCTTGACAAAATTGGCTAAATTAATGGAACCTAAATTGCATGACTCATATGGATAGAGTGATTGTTCACCACAAGGATTTGTCGCTCTAAGTGGTCCTTCTTTTACATTAATGCAGGGGTTGTATTTGTTTATGTTATCGAAGAATATGACACCTGGTTCTGCACTCTTCCAGGCACTAAAAGTTATCAAATCTAAAAGCTGGTGTGAATCAATTTGCTTGATTGGTTCCTGGGTTGTCGGATTTTTAAGAGAGTATTTGTGATTATTTTCGTTAATTATTGATTGCCAGAAATCGCTCCAGATTCCAACACTTACGTTAAAGTTTTCAAAGACGCCTGGTTTCGTTTTAGCCGTTACGAATTTTTCTATATCAGGATGCCATGATTCCATTATTCCCATATTTGCACCTCTTCTTTTTCCACCTTGCTTTACTACATCAGTAATAGTATCAATAATTCTCATGAATGAGATCGGTCCCGAAGCTACGCCAGAAGTTGATGCCACAATATCGCCTTCAGGTCGAAGATTTGAATAGTTAATGCCAACTCCGCCCCCAGATTTGAATATCATCGCCGCGTCAGTCGAAGATTTCATTATCCCTGACATATCATCTTTCATATCCAACACAAAGCAAGCTGAAAGCTGGCCTAGTTTTGCTCCAGCATTCATTAGAGTAGGGGTATTTGGAAGAAAGTCCTTTGATACCATCAAGTTATAATATTCAACAATCCGATCAGAATATTTCGACAGTTGACCCTCGGCGATGTGTCGCAAAAG
>DASQWJ010000066.1:0-9432 GCA_035640315.1 Nitrososphaeraceae archaeon | reverse complement strand
AAGTAATGATAAGACTTTGCTGACAGAGCTTTTAGTGAAGTAACATTATTTTGTAAACCAATCCTAATACAATCGTTGACCATATTTCAAAATTTACTCATTAAATCTAGTATCTCTTGTGAAATAATGATCTGTTGATTGACTGTTTTTATCATCTACTTTAGGCATTGATGAAACATTATATTTTATTTAAATTTGTCCCTTAATCGAACAGAATCCCGTAGACTATTTTTATTATACAAAACTGATTTTCGAGAAATACTAAAAAGTATCGGGTTATTGACAAAGTTAGGATGGGTGAACCGTACTGCAATGACCCCAGATGCCAGAGAAATAGGAGTGGGGAGAGACATAAAGCACACGTGATAGGAGAAGAACAGGCAAGCGTCTACCTTGGGGAAAATTATTGCAATGACCCACGATGTCCACGAAACAGGGATGGCCAGAAACATGAAGCTCATATTGATTCAAATATTTCAAATGAAACGATCGTTGATAAAAAATTTGATACTATTAATGAATATACATACTGCAATGACCCACGATGCCAGACAAACCGAGATGGCGAAAGGCATAGACAACACTCTCCTGAAAATCCCGATTTCTATTTTGTCAAATACTTGGGTGGTCACAAAGCATTTCCTACACCTACCGATACTAAGCTGCACTTTTACCACGATAGAGTTGAAATTGACAATCCAAAACTGATAGTTCCTTACAGATATATGCAAAACATCGAAAACACAAATGAAAAGAAAATATCTGCATTAAGAGTAATAGTTCTAGGTTTAATTTTTGTTCCACTTGCCATAGTTGGAGCTCTATGGAAAAAGAATCATATCTATACCATAATACGGTTTAGAGATTATTTCGATGATCAAATGATTGTCTTGGATTTTGAAGAAAACATAGATTCGGCTCAATCTGTAATCTACAGGAGGATGTTGGAATACCGTGATACTAAGAAAATCTAAACGCAATTATGCTGCGACCTAGCTAAGATTAAATTATCCCCTAACGCTTTACATTATCAAGCCGGCCATAGTAATAGGGTGCGACCCGGTCCCATTCCGAACCCGGAAGTCAAACCTGTTATCGCTGCTGTGTTACTGATCTACGTGAGTGGTTGGGAAGCAGCAGTGCTGGCATTTTAATATCTTGACGTTTTACTCGCTGCATCAAGCATCTTACCGAGTCATCTCTTCTCCAAAGTGCACTTCGGAAAGTAATTCCCGTATATTTGTGGCTATGTTGTCAAGGAATTCGTATAGAAATACAAATTCTCTCGGATGCCATATCTTACACTCAATCAGGCACGCCATGTTAACTACACGAACTGAAACGGTTCTTGTAACTTCAGACATAAGTGCCTGAAATAGAAAATCTTTGAGTCGCTGGTCTTTAGTCAATCTCGATGCCAAAATACTGTCGCTCCAGCCCGCTTCATTCACCCGACCCTCAGTCAAGCTGTAATAGAGTTTTGAATTCAAGAGATTTTGATGATTTTCATCGTTTTCTATCAAATTCTGATTTTGAACAAGACAATAAATGTTATAGAAGGGTCCCATTCTTACAACATCTTCTGAACCTACATAATCGATGTTTCCAGATAGCATCCGAATAAATCCATCTCTATTCCCCAACCACTTTTCAAAATACGGTTTGTATTTCTGTGGTATATCAGAGTCAAATTGTCCAATTCTACACTTTATGTCATCCAAACCTAATAAGTCAATTATTTCTTTAATTTGAAGAATTGGCAAGGATAAAATAATTGTTAGTTACTGTGTTGCAGTTCAATTTGTCGCTAAGATGCATTATGACTTGCAATAAATTTGACAATTGTTCTGATACCAAAACCAGTAGCTCCTTTTGGATTATATGTCTTTTCTTTGGTACCTTCCTGGTTCCAGGCTGTTCCAGCAATGTCCAAATGCGCCCACGGAATATCATCAACAAAAAATGACAAGAATGCGGCAGCAGTAATGGCTCCTCCAGCTCTCCCTCCTATATTCTTTATATCTGCATTTGAGCTTTTCAGCTGTTCTTTGTAATCATCAAATAATGGAAGCTCCCATATTTTTTCACCAGTTTGGCTGGAATACTCGAGAATTTTCGTTACCAATTCTCTATTATTTCCCATCAATGCAGCAACATTTGAACCAAGTGCTATTATAGCTGCACCTGTCAAGGTCGCCATATCAATAATTGATTGTGGCGCAAATGTTTTTACTGCAAAGGCAAGCGCATCTCCTAAAATAATTCTGCCCTCTGCGTCAGTGTTTAAAACTTCCACTGTTTTATTGTTATACATTCTGATTATATCTCCAGGTCGATAGGAGTCACCAGAAGGCATATTCTCTACCGCTGGTATTATGCCAATCACATTTGTCTTCAAATCAAGATCAGAAATGGCTTTCATTATACCAATTACATTGCATCCACCACACTTATCGTACTTCATTTCCTCCATCTTTTCAGAAGGCTTGATTGAAATTCCGCCTGTATCAAATGTAACAGCCTTTCCAACAACAACTATTGGTTTGTCATTTTTGGTAGATCCCAAATATTCTATTACTATTAGATTGGGAGCACTAGAGCTTCCTCTACCTACCGCTAATATGCCTCCAAATCCATATGTTCGCATTTCGTCCTTTCCAATTACCCTTACCTTAATCTTTGAATTCACTGATAATTTTTCTGAGAAACTTGCAAGCACCTTTGGAGAACAGTCATTAGGAGGTAAGTTACTAATGTCTCTAGTGAATATTACCGCATCAGATAGAACTGAGGCAGATTTGATAATACTTTGAATGGCAGGCAGGTCTTTACTTGTCAAGATCCTAACTTGATTAAGATCAGTGCTATCCTCATCTTTCTTGTAGTTCCTAAATGAATAATCTGATAACTTGATTCCTTCTACCATTGCCGATACGTGTTCGTTATCAATGCTCTTGAATGGAATTATTACAAATTCATCTGTGGCCAACTCTTTTGATTTGTTGACTACTTTACCAGTTAGATTCCTTGTTTTTTCTGGTTCCGACTTTTTTTTATCGCCCATTCCTAAAAGCAAGACACGTTTGATGTTAGACCCAGCAGTATTGTGAATTAGACTCATTGAGCCTTCCTTAGCCGTAAATTCCTTTGATTCGACTATTTCTCTTATGATAGGATCGAAGTCATTGGTAATATCCGATAAGGATAAAGTTGAAACTTCGTCCGTAAAGACATAATTCACCAAGAGTTTTGTTCTCAATGACGAAATATTATTTTCGGCCTCAATAACGACCATTGTTCAAAATCAGAAGTATACTTTATTTTAAAGTATTGAACCTGGACTTTTTGGTTAGATCTTAAATTATGCATCCATACAAAAAGCTCGGGGAATTAATCAAGCCAAGGAAAGGCAACGCCAAGAAAATGTGGCAATATCATTACATAATTTCATACGAGTTTATGGAGCCTGAATTCATCAATACACTTGATTCATAATTTTGTAAGAATCAAGGATAAAAATGTAGGACATTTATTAAATATCTATAAGTGTGAGTATTGTCAAATCGATAAGAAGGGATATGATCAATAAAGTCAATAAAATTACCCCCAGTCTTCTTGATATTCCATCAGAACTTGAAGATTTCATGAAAAATGATACGTACTCGTTACTTGTAAAGGGGCCTTCAGGATCAGGAAAAACCTCATTTTCTCTCACCATTCTACATTCATTAAAAGCAAAAAACAATTTTTTCTATATTTCCACTAGAGCTTCTCCAAAACAAGTCTTCGAATACTATCCATGGTTAAGAAAGTTCGTAAAGGAACCAAGTAGCGATATTGACAGTCCTGATGTTGGACAAAATCTCTCAGCTTTTGAAGACGCTCGATTGGACGAGCCTGAATCACTATTTGAAAGAGTTACAAATCAATTGATGGATGTGAAGAACCCTGTGATAATAATTGATAGCTGGGATTCTGTTGCTTCATTGATGGACCGGGAAGCCAGGTTAAACAATGAGAGAGTACTTCAGATTTGGAGAGAACGGGCGAAGGCAAAACTGATCTTTACAACAGAGGAGTCAGTGGATTCTAGTCTGGAAAATATTGTCGATGGTGTAGTGGAATTAAACTATGAACTTAAAGATGGCATACGGACAAGGAGTTTGTTTCTAAAAAAACTCCGGGGAATTCCAATAAGAAGATCGGTTTATTGCTTTACTCTAAAAGATAGAATCATGCAGTGTTTTAATAGCTATGATGCAAGAGATTTCAAAATAATAAACAAGGATAATCTTTCAAGAGAAAAAGAGTCACATACGCAAATATTGCAGACTGGATATTACGATCTTGATAAATATGTTGGAAACACTTTACCACAAAATGGTTTGATAACTATTGAAAAAGAAGATGTAATATCTAATGATACAATAGTACTATTTTTGAGCGATCTTTTGCAGAATTTTTCTAGAATGAATTATTCGTTATTTTTGGATTCCGCGCTGGGACCAATTTTAAAAGATACGTTCAGTTCTAAAACCAAGAACCAGAAAAAACTTTACCTGATGGAGGAACCTGATTTACAAGAAAAATCATCTAAGAATGATTTAAGAAGAAAGAATACCTTCTACAAGTATTTAGATGCGGCAATTTCAGGACGTCAAACTAGAGAAAAAATAGTCGCTATGATGGAATCAAATTCCCTGGTCAGCTTTATGCCAAATACTTCGGATATTGATAATTATTGCCGATATATCAAAAGGAAATTTGAACTTTCATTTTTGATTCTAAACTCAAACAGTAACCCTGAAAAATATTATTCATATTCCACTATTCATCTGAAATTTATACTAATTTGTGGAACACTTTTCTTGAAGTGTTCTACACCTGCTTCAGCCTTATTTGGAATTAAGGTAGTTAATTCGGTACCTCAAATCCAACTAGATCATGTTTTGTAACTTCATATTGTAGGGCTCTTCAGTGCTTTCTTCTAAGGATATTGGTAGCAAATGCATCATTTGCTCGTAATAGTCTAGGAATGTAGCTCCTTTGTCTGTGACTTTATAGACCATTTTTGTCCCGTTATTATTTTCCATTATAAGACCAAAATTCAAAAGGGAATCAATATAATTTCTGCATTGATCGTTACTTAACATTGCTTTGTACATGATTTTTGTTCTGGTTTCTTCTCTTGTTGCAGATCTCAATATTGCCGCTATGACTCCATACTTACTTCTATTTTTCATTGCCCAATAACTGAAGTTATACAATATAACTGGAGTGAAACTATTAAATAGAAACTTAAATGACTAGATTCAACTACAAAAATATGAATAAAATTTTAATCTATTTATTTATTCCATTCTTGTTCCAGAAAAAAAAACTACTAAATGTTTGATTAAATTTTCTCTAAGAAATCATTTGATAATTATTCCTAAACACAATTGCCTGCCTTATCCACGTTATTTTGATTAAGCACACAATCAGTCATGACTGGTTTTATCTTTTGAAATCTTATTTTTCCCTTATTTATTTTTCCAGAATTCTGCATTGTTGTTGTTTTGGATTTCATCAACGATATATGGTTACTACAAACTAGGCCAATCATATACTCTTCATTGTCTGATAATATGGAAACTATATGGGAAGGAGGCATATCGCAGATCCGACCTTTGATCATAATGGAGCATCTCTCTGGAACCATAAATTAGTCAAGAATTCTGAAGCAATAGATGTTATAACCTTTTGTTTATACTGTAAAAAAATAATTTACTACGATATTGATACCCTTCAATCTAGTAAAAAAATGGAAGTAAAATTTTCGTACTTTTTATTATTGTTGGCCGTCTAAAATATTCTTAATTTCCTTGCATCTT
The DNA here is from genome assembly GCA_035640315.1 of Nitrososphaeraceae archaeon. Classification (GTDB taxonomy): domain Archaea; phylum Thermoproteota; class Nitrososphaeria; order Nitrososphaerales; family Nitrososphaeraceae; genus TA-21. Next base: position 3,559 of record DASQWJ010000066.1, on the reverse strand, counting down.
TTTCTTAAAGAAACTGTAGAAATATCTGCTATTTGACATACTTCAACTTGGCGCAAGAATTCATTGCAGTCTTGTGACGCAATGTATATAATAGCACCTGCAAAAGCACGTGGATTTTTTCCAATTGAAATTCTACTGTGCTGAACAAGAGAGTAAATTCGCAATGCTTCCCTTTTTGTTTTTTCTGTAAGTTTCAATCTATTTGAAATTAGTGTCACATAATCAATCCCTTGAATAACGGGGATCTTTAGTGATAGTTCCTTTAAAATCAATTTGTAATGTGACATTATCTCCTTGCTTGGAATATTACAAACATTAGCTATGTCTGATATTGTTTTTGGGATTGAAATTTCTCTACAGGCCGCATATATGGAAGCCGCAACAAGTGAAACTGTAGATCTCCCTTTCGCTAATTTTCGTATTGCAGCTTTGCGATAGATGTATGCAGCGTTTTCCATTACTGCAGGACTAAGATAGAGCTTGTCACCAAAATTATTGAGGTATTTTAGGGCTTTATCCAGGTTCCTTGAGATCGAATCGTTGAGCTGAGATCTGTTATTCCATGTTCTCAATCTTTGAATTGTTTCTTTCTGTGCTGGATCAAGCATTTTACCCCGACCATCAGTATCATTTAATCCGATAAGAGTAGAAAGACCCTTGTGGCTTACAGTCAGTGATTCTGGCATGCCTATTCGCGATTTATCCTTATATTCGCCTTTCTCAAAATAAGGCAAGTCATTGTTGTAGATTTTTTCATTTGAGACACAGCCGCAAGTACTACAAACATATTCACTTGAGAGTACGTCCAAAACAAGAGTATAACTTTGACATTGGTTGCATTGAATCCTGTTAGTCGTACTCGATTCAAAAGATTTATTGTTTCTAAATTGTTTGCTGTTTTCTAGAGCCATCTCTACTATTTTTTAGCAGATTCTTTTATTATGAATAGTTTTTCTAGAAATCAGAAATTACTAGCAAATAACCACATATTTCAGAATTCAAAAGAAAATATCATTGAAATTTAGAATTACGAGGAAAAATCCTATTTTTCTTTCTTAAATAAGAATCTATAAATGTTTAGTTTAGTAAGAAGAATCAATTATAGATGTTAGTTTTTGAAATTTACTGGATTGTGGACAAATATAACTGATATCAAATTTGCCAACCCCATATGTCCTTTTTCTTGAATGTTGAGATTTGATAAAATCACAACATCTTTTTCATTCATCCAAGACTTTCAAACACGATCTTGGAAAATAATGTTCCTTCCAACATTATCTTTAAGTAAGTATCTAATTTGATTTTGACATACTGTTGTCAAATTAAATTAGTATCACTATCATTACATCAATTAGATAATGATTCCTGTGTAAATATTTTGCCAAATAACGTTCTTTACCTTTAATATAAACGTATGATAAAGTAGAACGTTATATTATTCATGAGACTAGAAATTTCTAACAATTAGGATAGTACGATTTGGTTGACATGTTCAGGTAAAAATGTATGGATATTTGTATCTAGTAAAGTGTAACAATTATATAATTAGTTATACTATTATTGCGCGATGAAAGATACAAGACTATTAAAAATCCTTGTTGAAGAAAAGGCGCTAGTAAAATTACTTAAGACAATTGGATCCGGAAGAGAATACCCAACTAGAGAACTTTTAACAAAATTGGGTGCATATGGATATGGTCATAAGCTCCTACTTAAAGCACAAAAGCGCGGACTAGTCGATAGAAAGACTGTCAAGAACAAAGTGTTCAACAAACTAACTACTGACGGCAAGAAAATCGTAAAAATAGCAAAGGAAATTGGAGTATAGAGGAACAATTCCTCCAACTTTTATTTTGTGAATTTATTTTATTTTAATACTGAAGACAATTCTAAAATTTTATCGTACCAAGAAGAGGATTTTACTACTCCGCTGGATATCAATATCCCTTCCGCTCCAAGTTCAATCGCTTTTTGTACATCAGTTTTGTCTACGATACCAGCTCCACATAGCACTTTAACCCTTGGTGATACTCTCTTTACCACTTGTACAGAATCTATTATGATTGAAGGATTAGCTTTTGACACCGCAATACCCTTACCAATTAGCTCTGGTGGTTCAATGGCTAAATAATCGGGAGAAAAATGTGAGAGTGCTTCTACTTCTCGTAAATCATCAGCGCAGACAATCGAAATCATATCCAATTCTCTTAGACGTTTTACCAAATTACTAACTTGTCTATGTTCTATTTTGTGTTCACTATGGTTAATTATGGAACCTATTGCCCCATGGGATTTTACGATTTCAGGTATGGTAAAGCCCGTTGTTGGTCCCAGAGGTACATCATCTACATGCTGGCTTATTATTGGAAGATCTATTTCTGATAGGGCCATGATACTAGATGACGGGGGAGCGATGATGATCTCCTTGTGATTTGATAGGAATACTTTCTTTGCCTCTTCAGCAATTTTTAATGATTTATCGCCCGAAATCTCATTGTAATTTTTGAGATTTATTACCAGTGGATTTACAAAAGTGAACATAACAAATTTTAGGAGAGATCTTCAAACTTGCTGTTTAGTTTTTCTATTCTAGCTTCATAACCCTTGTTGTATTCAAGCTCATCTGGAACCAATGTAGCCGGATGGATAAACCCTTGCTTTCTCATGATCATTGCTCTTTCTGAAGCCCATTGTCTTTGGAGATCCCAATCTGCAGTTCCAAAACCGTCATGTGGACCAGTAAGGATTCCATTGTGCATACTAAATACAAGACATGACACAATTGGAATTGCGTAATTCAAACTCGCAGCTGAGTTGAGCTTTACTGGCATCAATGGCATATGATGACTACCTCTTGTATTTCCGGCAACATAGTGAGGATCATTGAACGCGCTACCTGCTTCTTCAGTTGCAGGAAAGTTCTTTTGAGTTCTTACTATTGCTATTGGATCATCTTTACCAACGTACGTTCCTGCTATATTATGCAATCTATCTGTTGATGCAGATACTATCTGTTCTCCTTCAGACGACAAGATAGAGTGTACCACATATCTTCCTGGATACATCAATGCCGTTTCTAATTCCGGCTTATCTCCCCAAAGTTTAAGTCCTGCAATCTTACCAGTCATGACATCCATTATCCTGAATTTAACTCCTTCAGCTAGTCGTTCATTTATCAGCAAGCCTGTACTGCTTCTGGCATCTACAAAAATTCTCCAGAGTGGGAAATTAAAGGCACCAGGTTCTGTTTTGTCAGCAGCAAAAACACAAAAGACTTCACTTGGTCTTTCTTCAATATCTATTTCAGCTACTCCTGGACCCATACCTCTGACGTTTCCAGAAAAAGCGTCTTTTAACAAATCTTGTCCTGCTCCATACAACCCTTGTTCCTTTGCAACTTTGGTTCCTTCTGTGAATGCATCCCATGCCATTTTATGAATTTCTTTATTATCAGCGCCTCTTGTATGAGTCATAATAATATGTATATCATCACCGGTATACCCAAGGTAATAGTCCAGTAACAGTTTAGAATTCTCCTTTACCACCTTGTTAACCGCTT
>DASQWJ010000065.1:0-3115 GCA_035640315.1 Nitrososphaeraceae archaeon | reverse complement strand
TTAATAACTTATAGATCTTCTTACCGTTCAACTCATCATTTCTCTTTATTCTTATTGTCAGGCAAATCATTCTTATTCTCATCTTATTCTCACAACTTAATTAACACCTGAGTCATCATTCTTCCTAGAATAATTGCACTTAACGATAATCCAACATTTCCAACTACATTAATACCGAACAATGTGAACTGCTTGTTGTCTAGAAGGTTAATTGATTCGAGAGCGAAGGATGACATAGTTGTAAACGATCCACAAAAACCGACCGCTATGAGGATTGAATATTTTGTATCTAGATTGAGATTCATCGACAGGACAAAAAAAATGCCAAGAATAAAACTTCCAGCAAGATTGATAATTAATACGTTAATCGGAAGAACTCCCAATAATATGGGAGAAGATGTAATCTTGTATCTCAAATATGCCCCTACCAGAGCCCCTATGGCCAAGAAAACAAATTCAATTCCTTTCAATTTTGTTACCTACCATTTTGATTTATCGGTAGGCATCATCAGCATTCTAATAGAAGCGGTTTAGGTCTTCACCAAGGCTAATGCCATAGCCTACTAATAGTTAAAGAAATGCAATATTTAATTATTTTCTAATGGCCAGATTTATTCGCATAGTCTCTTAGATCCCAGGGAACTAATCTGATAACAATGACTAAAATTCCATTCATTTAGTACAACGCTTCTCAATATGCTATGATTCTATCACGAAAAGAGTAATTGATTGGTGCATATCCGGTGAAAGAAGGCACCAATCAACGCCTAGATTGAATTCAAGATAGGCAAGTAATTCGAACCATTTTTTTTATTTAAGACTTCTATTACGAGTACCTAATTATTCTGCAACCGACTTTCCCAACCTTTCACGTTGCTTGTAATGATCAAAAATAATCGATAGTACAGTCGGGTACCACTAGCATAGAAGTCAGTCAGTTATTTGATCGTTAACTACCGTTGGATGTGCGTCTATTATTAATGTAGATTCTCCTAGATCTTTTGGCAGCTCAATAGAAGTTGCATTGTCCGGAGTTACCTCGTATCTTAATGTCTTTTTGTTTTCGTCATAAACGGGATCAAATAATACCATTGTAGAGGTATCTTGTTCTTGTGAATCATCCACGACTAACACAGCATTGGGCGAATCTTCTGAAAAATTATCATCACCAACAGACCAGCTACTTATAAAATCATTGGTACCAATTGTTGTAACAATTCTATATGGTCTATCAGAAAATAATATTGTCTTATCAGAAACGTTGTTTAATTCAAGTATATAAGCGGTATCATTGAATTGAGATATAGATCCAGACTGTGCTCTTTGAATACTAAGGAATTTTACTCCTGACATATTTCCATCTACCGTCTGATTGTTTGCCCCCGCAGTCATTAATCCTCCACCTTGAACCAAACCATGATATACCATCCCTGAAAGAATCACTAAGGATATTTGCAAATGCCATGAAATTTATCATAGGAAATTAGTTGTTTTTACTTGATTACTTAAATCTATTGGTCCTGCATTTGCTCTGTTAATTTATAGAACTTTTTGACCAATATTACAATAACTGGTATTTCAGAATGCTTTATGAAATGTAGTAATTCATAGCAGCGACTATTTGCTAATACTTAACTTTAATATTTGATAAACAATCCAACTAATTAGTAATCCGATGATGCTAAGAGTGACCAATAACGCATAATGACTAACCATAATTCCGACATGATATACTACATTTCCCTGACTCCTGTATCGATAATCGTTAATGTAGTCATGCCCAAAAAACGATTCATTCTTGTCATCTATTCCATAGAATAACAATATAGTAACTGGAATTGATGTAAACAGGATACAAGTCGAAACTTTGCCATGACAGAGACGTTTAAAAAAATTAGCGCTTGATCTTGCTGTGCCTTCTATCCTCAACAATTACTTTACGATTTTTCCATGAGTGCTTTATGTTTATAATATTTAGTAACATTATTTTTTATTTCTATGATTGAGAACGATAAGAAAAATTTCGCTAATGGATGCTTAATTTCATTAGCGGTATACACAATCGTTGATTTTTTTCCACTGATGAAAATATTATTAGATATCTAGGAATTGAAATTTTCACATGTTACAAAATACATTATAATTACATAGTTTGAATCAATTACTATATCTTAAGTTTCTATCTTACTACCAAATTATGTATGTGTCCAGTATGTACGGTGTGCCTATGCTCACATTCTGTTCCTTCAGGTGGATTCAATTCATCCCCGGATACACAAGCGAAGAACAAATCTCCTTTTTGAATCGGTCCAATTTCAGGAACTTTGTCAAACACAAATGGAATGATTAGCGTGCTATGATCAGCTTCTTTGAGTAACCTTTCTGCATCAATTGTCTTTGTATTAAACTCGCCCCTAATCATAGTAACCACTTTTAGTTCCTTTACATCTTTTCTATCCGATAAGGGAATAGCAATTTGGAGAGTCGGATTATTTATTGTAGAGTTTTCACCACCATTTGAAGATTGGAAATTTCCGGTAGACAGTGTTTTTTCGCTTCCTGATCCAATGTTAACTATATTTTTTCCTCCAGTGCTCCCAATATTTCCCTCAACGCAAGAATAAGATTTCATCTCATTAGTCTGTGCATTGAGGTCATAAGCACATACAAAAAATTCATCTCTATCGCCTACTTTAACAACATCATTTTTTTGATTGAATTTAAACGAAACAGTGGTGCTTTTTGATTTTAGGTCATTACCGGTTACGTTCTTAACTTGAGTATCACCATTCGCAGAGGCAACAACCTTCATTTTGGCAGGATCATTTAATTTTTGTAAGTTAATCTTAGCCTCAATTGTAAAATCACTTGCTGCAAATATAAAATTATGATAGGGAATTACCGTAAATGACAAGATAATAATGCCCAAAAAACAAAGCGACAAAGTTAACACTAATTTTCTCTTGATATGGGATTGGTCCATTATTCTAACTTGTACAAACCCCATATATATGACATTAATTGACTGATCAAAATTTCTTGTCTAATATTTTATTAGTAGATATGACACCATCAAGATAAATGAATTTGTAAATTTAAAAGGGAAATATAATCG
>DASQWJ010000064.1:0-3503 GCA_035640315.1 Nitrososphaeraceae archaeon | reverse complement strand
CAAACAGTATTTTCATGACAATTTTAGGTTGTCCTATTATTTAAAAAATTAAAAACTGGTGGGCCCGAATCGTAGGAAAAGCAGCCCACCAGATGTGTTTGATGGTGTTGTTGTTGTATAACTATGTTCAATAAATTATAAAAAATTAAAAACTGGTGGGGAATGGCAAAACATTGACTACACTGCGCCCACAAGGTAAGACGTTGTTACGGGTTGACGTACTTTTGTACACTTAATATATTATTAAAAGGTTAAAACCTGATGAGAGGACGGACTTGGCTATAAAAAATCCTTATCCTCCCATCAGACTCTTAAAAGAAGGAATAATAAATTCTTCAAAACTGAAATAAATAATTAACTGATTGATGGGAGGAAAAGAATGGTTCCAAGTCGCCACAAGTAAACTTGTAACATTGCTAAACATTTATCTATCATTTGGTAGTACATTGGAAGTGCTCCAAACGTTCCAAATCATGAAGTGGATTCTCATACTGGGTTTGAGTATTTTGTTAAGCGTGATTTTCATAATTATTGGAGTTTATGGTTGAGTTACTATTGGCTAAAAACTAGAAGACAATCATGTCAATTACGTGGACGATTAGACCTTCTGAATCAATCCTATTAAAAGAAAGAATCTAATATTAAGCAAATGGGAAAAATGAATATTTATTAGATGGGAGGATCGAGAGAAAGCCCGATAGTGCTAACTTTTCCTCCCATCGGATAGTAATGTATGAATGAGTTCGTTACATTTTCATGACCAAAATAATTTATAAACATTGTCAACAAGTGATATTCTATGTTAGGAGAATTAATCGGAGAAACAACCGGTAAGATGTCCGGCCAAACGGTAATTGATTTGGAAGGTCCTACAATCGAAACAAACGTGTCATCCATGGGTACTTTGAATGGCGTACATGTGACAGAGACATTGACGTATGTTGCTGGTCCGACATCGAAAGGAATCATACACGGGATTGGCAAAGGAGTTATCAATACCAAAGATGGCCAAATTGCTACCTTTACTGGTGAAGGTATTGGAAGATTTGATTCAACAGGTGTTTTGAAGTGGCGAGGCGCGTTATTCTTTCATACCAATTCAGAAGGAAGCCTGCAATTTCTGGATAATATGGTAGGCGTTTTCGAATCCGATGTCGACACTAATGGCAATTTTACCGATAAGATATGGGAGTGGAAATAAATTTTCGTAAATGATGCAAAAAAATTTTCTTTTCATCGTAATTTGTCTAATTGCTTATAATTTTCAAATACAATAGACATACTCCAATAACTGTTTTTGTCGTGACTATGTGTAAGTAATAGAATAAACTGATGGGTCCGAATCATAGGAGAAAGCAGCCAACCAGAATGGTATCATGGTGTTTTGTTGTTGCAAATCTATACCCAATAAAATTTAAAAAGTTAAAACTGATGGGATCTGCATGATAAAACATCTCCCATCAACCAAGACTTGCTTGTCGTTGAGATTTTAAACTGATGGGCCGTAATGACAGCGGTTGATAGACCGGCCCACCAGATATCTTCGTATTTGCGGTAACATACACTAGCCAGTAAATTATAAAATAGTTATTGGAGGAGCATAGGAAAAGAATAGTTGTTAAACCTATGCTCATCCTGTCAAATCTGCGTGTAATTGGTAGCCCTTGCTTCAATAGTTTCATTAAATTCTTGCGAATTATAACTCCCTATTTTTTGACGAGGGCTGGATATATTATGGGCAATAAACTATTTGAAAGTTAAACTGATGGGCCATGAATCGTAATGTCAAGAAGACCTACCAGTCTTGAGTTTTTCGTACTTTTTACTCCTCAATAAATTATAAAAAAGTTAGAACGGAGTTAAAGCCGTATAACAAATACACTTATCTACTTATAATAATACCCTAGTCTATGGTAAAAAAATTTACTACATATCTTTTACTATTGATTATGGGCGCAGCATCCTCTGTAATACCTTTTCAGATCAGTGCAGGACAATCAACTGGTGAAGAGAATGAAACTTCTCCAAATGGTAGTAACAATATGTCGGAGACTGGGACCGTGTCAGGAAATAATACAATAGGTCTTAATGCTGCAGAAGTGGGTGAGGAACAGTATAGATGGGTCGATAGTTCTGGAGCTGAAAATCCGCCACTGACACTGAAGGCTAATACTGAATATACTTTTGTAATTTCAAATCCTACTGACGAGAAACATGAGTTAAAAATTGACTCCAAGGCCGACGGAAAGGTCTCTGAAATCGCAGAGAGTGGTGACATAAAGCCGCAGAGCCAGGGTATTGAATTCAAATTTAAAACTGATCAAGCAGGAGAACTAGGGTACCATTGTGAATATCATCCAGATATGATGAATGGAACAATCAAAGTCGCACAATAAGAAATTACTTTTACATTTTTTTTCAACATTTTTTAGAACCTATCAAAGCAAAAAAGTTAAACCGGCGGGCTCTAATGGTTAGTCGGAAATGCCCGCCAGTCATGTTAAAAGATTCTACGTGATTTATGTATACAGCATGATATTAAAGCAGTTAAAGGCGTATATTTCATTTTGGCATATTAACAATATCATGATCAAGGTTAAACCTGCCACATTTTATTCTATTTGTGTAGTCTCTACTATCTGTGTCTTATCTTTAAGTCCTATGGTTTCTTTTTCCAATACCGAATTCCAAAATAACACTACTACAATATGCCAAAATGGGAATTGTACTACCACTATGTGTATTAATGATGAGCCTTGCAAAACGACGAATTCCAATTCCACAAATATTACATCGTTAGGCGATTTGGCAAAAAACAAAACCATAGTAACTCCAAATCTCCCTTCTGAAGTTGTCTAGCATCAAATTAATAAACTAAAGCCTCATGAGAGGACGGACTTGGGTATAAAAAATCCTTATCCTCCCATCAGACTCTTAAAGGTAAGGAACCACCTAAAAATAGGCAAATGAGTGATAAATAATTTTCCTACTTTGTCTGTTTGGAACACCAACTGTCGGCCATCAAATCATTTTTCTGCTCTACTTCACATGCGTGGCGGTCTTCAAAGCAAAATGTGCCTCCATTCTCTGAATTATAACAAAACCCCTTATGTGAATCAGCGGAGACACCTTCGGTTAGAGTGGTAGCAAAGAAAGTTATGAAGATAAGCAATAGGATATTCAGAACTCTCAATACTATACATATAAGATCATAGGATTAAAATCTATAGTTAGAAATTCCCTCTATTACCGATTATTTAAGCAAATTATGATTCATAACTATCGAGTCGATGTAGAAAGTTTGTAATCTAGAGTACTGCTATATAACGAATCTGAAAGAATAGATGTTTAATTTTTTGTTTTTATAGTAACAAAAGTAAAAGAAAGTGAAAAATTTAAGCTGGCGACTTTAGAAGAAAGTTTTTACTTTACCTGTTATCCATCCGAATTTTCAAGAGACAAAAAAATATTGATTGTGTTACTAGTCTTCACCCGCATCATTG
>DASQWJ010000063.1:0-6764 GCA_035640315.1 Nitrososphaeraceae archaeon | reverse complement strand
TCTGAAGTTTATTGGTCATCAATTCTCCAATTGTTGTCAATATTCTATCTCCAATGTATATTTGTCCAACAACCGTTAAAATTGTTTAAGCTTTTGTAGTCACTCTCTCTACCATTGTAATAGAAGCCTAGTACAAGCAAGGTTGTTAGACGATTCGAAAACTTTATAGCTTATTTGTTCAATTGTAAACTAAGAATCCAGATTTTGGACCGATAGCGTCACGGGTACCGACGGCTCCGCATGCAAATACTGCAAATACAGGTTTTTATTCCGTGAATAGACTACAAATCAGCAAGAAAGTGTAATTCTGACCTTTTCTCCATGAGCTATTTTCTGAACCAATTGAAAATATCTCTTCCCAAAATTGAAGTCTAGCTATTCTTATCGTCTTTATCTTTGTATTTTTTATCTAAATTTTGCACTGCCAGATTAATGTCTACAAACTCCGGTTTCTTAAGTGGAGAATTATTTGCATTGTCGCACTCAAATTTGAAGTTCTTAACACTCATAATACAAACCGTATACTTATCATTCTTGTCAATAGTTGAGGCAGGAAACGTCATCGTGTAATTTACTTTATCTAAACCTTTTATTTGTGGATCTTCAGCATTGAATAGTTTGGACCTTGTTTGATCGTTAATATTTACTAAAATAAGGATATCCTTTGTTGAACTTGTTATACCCGACAAAGTAACTATTACTTTAAAAATGTTTTTGGTCTTTGCCGTCTCCGCATAAGATATATGAATTAAAACAGAATTCGAAAAAACAATGACAATGACTAAAAATAAAACTACAGTTAATTTTATCATATAAGCTCGATCCAATAATTCCTATATGCAATTAATACTCTTAAAATTTCCGAAAAAAAAATCCGAAATAAGTAATAGAATTCAGAATTGGATTATTGTTAAAATAATTTGCGACCCTCAGAGATACGTAAACCGATATACTGAACAATCAAGATTTTTCAGAAAAGGCAAGTGATCCGACGAATTGGCGTCACTAGACTTCTGTAGTCTTAATTATGACTTTAAAGAAAAAAAATTTCCAGTATTCAACTATTAGAATCAGGTGGGCAACAAATAGAATGATAAGGAGGAGAAAGATCACAGACGTAGTTTCAATTTAACAGATGCTAGGAATAACAAGGGAACTGAGAGTCATGTCGCCAATCATTCAAGGTATTTTCCAGTTTATTGCTTTCTGTCATCAAATACAACCTTTCGAGCATCTTTATGTATTCAGGATGCCTTTGGTGTGACACTAGATTATCCTTAGACAAAGAGTAGTAGGTTCCACAGTCTTCCGATAGGTCGCTAATATTTTTTTCCAAGACGTCTACACCCTTCTTGAATAGTTCCAATGCTCTCTTGTCTCCTGTGTATTCGTAGTAGGTCATAAGGTTTGCAACGCAAAACAACTGACTATTTAGTATTTTAGCATTTTTGTTTTCAATCGCCACCCCCAAAAGCCATCCATCATCATTTAGAACAGGCGATTTTAACCCGTTGAATACTTTTTTGGAAAATTCTAGGTATTTGGAATCCCCTGTTTCATTGTATTTTTTAGCGGTCACAAGCATCGCCTTACTCTGAGCTTCACATCCATACCAAGGTGCCGACAAATCAGAGTAAAAGTGCCAAGTGTAGTTATATGGTATCAAATAATAATCATCATGGTACTCATAATTATTAATATCAAGAAACCACTCCGCATTGTCGACAAAATTAGGATTATAGACTTTTCCTATTTGCAAACCGAACAAGTTTTTGTAGTCCACCATAGTGTTATTATGCTCATCCTTAAGATATTCAATATCAGACCATCCTGTCTCCTTCTTCTTTTCATTCTTATTATCTCTTGTCAAGTCAGCCACAGAAGAGTCTTGGTTATCATTATTGTTTCTATTAGCTGAGATATAGACCTGAGCAGGCTCAGAATGTAGAGATACTGAATTAGCGGATATGTCAGCCGGTTTCGCGAACGCTGTTGATACACATATGAGGAACAAAACTAAATATAACGATTTATTGGCCATATTGTTCAATAAATCTACTTTTTGCCATTATCTTCCAAATTGATGTAAAACGTATGTTCACAATCTGCACATGTAAGGAAAGCTTTAACATAAAAAGCATTTGGCACATCCGTTAAACTAATTCCTGGCTTTGCGTCACTTTTTGTTACATTTGAAGAACCACATTTTATGCAATGAAAATTTATTTGGTTAAAATTTTCTAATAGTGTTTTTAGTTCTTTCTCCTGACACTCCTTGCAATAAGACCTCTCGACATCCTCTAGCACCTTGGCGGTTATTTCGGTATATTTACCACAAGAACTACATGTATCTTTTTCAAACGTCATTAACTAGGGCCTGTTTTTGGAGGGGTTCCGCCTTGTTGTCCTGGGATTGCGGGTGATAAGCTTAAATTTCCAGTTTGATTCCCAGTTTGGTTACTTGTTTGATTTAAGACTTGGGATAGGTTTCCTTGAGCATATATCAATTGAGTTTGCATTGTTACTATTCCAATTACTACAGTATAAAGCACGAGCATCAAAAAAGGCATAATGGAACGCTTGTTCTTCATAGAAAGTATAGAATTTTATCGTTTATAAAGTAGCATAAGTATCACAATCATAATCAATTGAGATGATAAACTTATCGTCGACAAACAAACTAATTAAGGATTAGTGTAAACCCGTTAAATAAGACAAAGTGCACAGCTCTAATGATGACAAAATTTAAAGACGAGTCGTCAAAGGATCCAATGTCCCCTGAGAAGATAGCCGAACACGAACCGACAGCTGTAAAAAGAAATCCAAACGACCAAGAAATCACGGAAGGGGGAAAGACAGGAGCCGATTCTCCTGAAGCAAGGGAGAAGCTTAGAAAAAGCGGAATGACTAAGCTTTAGTCCACCAACTATTTTTTTTGTTCGAGATATTTTCTTATATACTAATTTCGGCCCAACTGAAAAACTAGACCTTTCAATTAAAGTCCAAAAATAGTTCTTAAATAAAACCTATGCATTATCATAATCGGGTATGTCCAATCCAGGCCCCTATTTTAATAAAGAATGCGCAAATTGCCATCATTTGAATATTGGAACTGCTCCCAAATGTTCCAAATGTGGATGTGATTTGTGAAAAAACTGACAGTCAAACTCATTTTTTATTGATACTTTTAATAGTATCAATTTGCTTCTCGACTTCTGTAATTAGCTGATGAGGTTGGATTGGTTTTTGAAGCAGTCCATTAATTATCTGTTTTTTAGCATAATCTTCAATCAATTTGCTGTCATAATCAAAGTCTGTTGTCAAAACTGTTCTTGCTAAGGGATTTAAATCCTTGACAGTTTTCAGTAGTTGCATACCATTGATAACTGGCATACGCAAGTCAGAAATTATAAGAGCATAATCCTCTCTATTAGTTTTAAAATGCTCCAATGCGTTAACTGGCTCCGTAAATCTAAGTACTTTCATTTTTTCAGCTGAACACAATGTATCATCAGATATCTGTGGGATTCCTATCTCGTAACCTACTATACCAATTATATTGTTATTAGAAGCATGTAATGTACTTGATGAAGACATTAATCTTTAGTTGTAGTCCTTTATCTTATTATAAACTTTGATCTGATTTCTAGAACATCAATTAATGAACATTTATGGGTGCTGAGTGATGGAATTCTAAATATTATTTAGCATCCGCTGCAGATTCAGATTAAAACTCCTACCTAGTAGAATATTTTTAATATTAATAAATTGCTAAACACAGTTGACCTAAAAATAATGTTGTAATATAGAATTGTATTGAGATTGTGACACAAAATATTCTCTTTTTTGTAACATGAGAGTTATATTGATATTTTTTGCCAAATCTATAATGTTTATCTTAAATATAGTTCATAATATTATTACATGGCTGACTCTTTGTTATCGTATGCCATTGCGGCTAGCGCCTTTATTGGCCTTGTTATAATATTGTCTGCATGCAGGGCAAAAAGAGCTGGTAAGAAGAAAGAAACTCTTGTAGGGAATTCAGGGGAAATCAAACAATCATCTTTTTGATATATTGAATTGATTTTCTCTCCCTAGGAAGGAGATCACTATCATAGGATATGTGAGTATAGAATTTAGCACAGGTAATATCTAAAAGTTAAATGTTGTGCCAACGCCTGCTTGTATAAATTTTTCGGGAAAAGTTTCTGCTATTCTATTTGTAGCCTTCCAGCCAGTACAATGACAGGGAACAATATAATCAGGATTAATCTTTTCGAGCTCTTTCATCGTAGGTTCTATTGCTTGGTCATATATTCCACCTGTTGGAAGATGAAAACCTCCTATGACCGCATGAATCTTACTTATTCCGGTAACCTTCTTTGCGTAGTTAATCGTATTTATTATTCCTGAATGACCGCAAGCAGTTAAAATCATCAATCCTTTATTTTTAACATTGACTACTAATGCTTGATCGTCTTTGACCAAGGGATCCGGCAAGAGATCTAATTCATTGTTACTAGAATTTTCTACGTATTGAATAGGAAAACCCTTTTCAAAGTGTTTCTCTCTTGGTATCTCCCCTGTCATAAGTAAGTAAGGTAATTCATCACTGGGGAGCAATCTTACACCCGTATTCATGTGTATTCTTACATCCATTTCTTGAAGCTGCTTTTTATCTAAGACGGGCATCTTGGCTCTATTTTTGTTAGGTAGAATAAGCCACCGTTTTAGAAATGCATCAGGATGCGTATAGAGACTAATAATAAAATCTGGTTTTCTACTATGTATCGTATTAATTATATTAACAAGACCCGTGAAATGATCAAAATGACCATGACTCAAAATAATACCTTTAATGTGATCAAAATCTATTCCAAAAATATTTGCATTATAAATTACGCCATTTTCACTTACACCCGTATCAAAGAGAAATGAATGGTTATTACCATGTGTATTTTTATTGCTATCATATTTTACAACATTAACTAAAGCTGAAAATCCATGTTCGGCTATCGGAGGTGGTAAATTTATTCTCTCTTTCAAAATTAGAGGTATTCTAATTGCGTGTTCAGAATTTGTTAGCAAAAGATCAGTTGAATTGTCCATTAAGACCATAATGGTTACCTTGTCTATTTCTTGAAGAGACATAATATCTCCGATTTACTTACGTTACCGGTATAGTATATAAACATAAATATTTCTCAAAGAATATATTGACACACTCTTAACGCAATGGATAAGAAGGTTCCAACTGTAGAACACTATGTGCAACATGTGTCTTTATTTTCACATCTACAATTTACTGGTTCTTTTAGACATACAGGGCAAATAATGGCACCACATCCTACACAGGTATTATCTGCCTTATTGCATGCCCAATGACTACAAGCATCAACATTCATTACTACTTCTCATATTATTTGTAACCATATAATATAAAATTCATTATATTATTTGTAATAGATAGATACGCCCTTCCAAGTCTATTTTATCAAGTACCATATGTTCGTGCTGTTCAGTATGTGAACCCATGCTGCTATATGGAGAATTAGTTTATAATGATTGTTAAAAATGATTCCAATCAAGTTTGCAATTGTATATCGTATTAGCAAGAATATAGTATTTTTCGAAAAAATTCGATAAAAAAAAGTGGATGAAGATTTCTTGTTTCAGAGAGAGAATTTAATCAGGGAATCGAGATATACCAATCACGATGCCAGCATTAGTTAATGAAATCTCTGTCATAGTCATAGTATACAAGAAATAATAGTAATAATAGTAAAGTTGAGTAGATGATACGGGAAAACCTCTTTTTCCAGACTATTATCTTTCTTTAAATCATTAATCATTGCTCCAGGAACACCATCTAGGAGTACGCCCAATATCCAGCCAATAATCGAAAACTCAAATCCCGTAAAAACTAGTAATAAGTTACAAGTAACTGGTAATGCAAATATCCCGAAAGATATAAGCATGATTCCTATAAAAGAAAAGAACACCCAAAGACTAAATTCGTCGAATTAATGTGGTAATACAGCAATCCTGCGGATACCATCGGTCATTTTAGTTACCATCCTTTCATATACCCAATAATTCGATATTATTACCACAAAGATTACTGCTGCCACAGCAAGGTCCAAAATTCAAGGGGTTCAAGGCTTATTTGCAAAAAGAGTCCAAGTATGAATGAACCCAAGTAAGTTCCTCCTAGAATTGAATATGAAAATATGATGAACATAAGTAGTCCATTCAATCCTATTTGTTAGGGAATATCCGGTAGATTAGGTTTTCCTATTCATGATCTAACAATTGGAAACAAACAATCTTCTATAAGTCCACTAGCAAAATTAAACTAGATGTCATATGTAAGTCTAAAATGAAGTCAATCTATCTGATAGAAACAAACGATATAAATTTAAATAGTTATGATTGAGAGTAAAGATATTTGCATAAATTCACAATGTTGATCTCACTTTCGGCAATTCTATTTTCACCCAGTCTCATTTCTGATAATATATCTACTACAGCTACAAGTCCCTCCTCATCACCATTACGATACGTTTCTCTGAATGAAGAATTTACAAATAGATCCGCTCCTTTGGGCGAGAAACAAGATTTACTAACAAAAGATTTTCAGAATCTGATTAGGAATCAAGTAACTCTAATATTCTCTCAGATGTTTTCTGAAATAGACAATGGTTATACAAATCGTGAGCTCGGATTGCAGTATGACTTTCCTAATGGATGGAAGGGAACTC